>JALVEA010000024.1 GCA_027008665.1 Thiotrichaceae bacterium
TGAGAAACCTGCTTCCATTTTTGCTAAGCGTGCTTTTACCTCATCATTCCAACGCTCACTAAAGCCTTTTAGGTGCAAATAACGCACATCATGACGGGTATTGGAGAAGAAACCTGCAATCGAGAGTGGATCACCGAGTCGATCAATCGCCCATGCTAACAGTGAAACGGCTTCACGGCTTATGTCTAAAATGCTTTGCTCACAGCCCTCAGGCACTTCATTAACCGATGCGGAAAGATCAATTAATAAGGTCACCGCTATATCACGACTGTCGTGCTTATGACTCATATTGATGCGTGGATCAGGGGTTGAACCGCTTTTAAAGTCAATTAAGGAGCGAATTGCAACGTCTAAATCCAGCTCACTGCCTTCTTCTTGATAACGCACCCGTACAAAATTTTGCGGTTTTAATAAATCCAACACCTGCATTAAACGCTTTGACAACGCACTGTGTTTTGCCAATATGCTATCAATTTCACTGGCATTGCCTGAAGGATGTAGACCTTCATATAAACTCACCCAGTCAGGGCGATAGGTCTTGGTGTTATAATCCCATTCAGGATAATGGCGTGGCGGTAAGCTATCGACCTCTTCAAATTCTTTATTTTCAGGTGCTTCAAACTGCTCTTCTTCATCGCCTTCTTCAATAAAAACCCAGAGGTGACGATTATCATCACGATATTCTACTTCTGTATTGTCAAAATAAATGGTAGCCGCTTGATCTTCTTGGCGACGGGTACGTGCAATATAAGAAATGGCTATTTTAGCTACTTCTTGAGTGGATGATTCACCTGTCAACATTAGATCATGAAAACGCTGTACAAATTCAAGTAGATCTTTATTTTTATAACCATGCTGTGGGTTTTTAATCGCATAAGATAGCATCGCTAAACGATGACGGATACAAGATGCATCTGTTTTAGTACATTCCTCTTCATCAGGAACAGGGTGCAAAGCCGACCATAGTTTATGTAAGCCTGGATACTCTAGGGCGGCGAGATATTCCACTCGTGAATCTTCTAAGCACTCAATAGCAATCCGTTGAAAGGGGCTATAATTATCCGCCACAATTTTCGTTGACCAACGACGATGCGCTGCCATATGCGCTAACATGGCGCGATAACGATCAATGCCTTTAATACCCGTGTCACTATCATCAAACACATCAGGAATGCGGATGCCCACCTTGTCATAATAAGGTTGTTGCAAACGATTTTCTTCGTTAGCAGTGGAGTAGGGGGCTAAATACTCTTTATCTTGCCATAGCGCTTGTAAGTACAAGCCTAGATTACGCTCATTATCAGCAAATAATGTACCATGGCGTTCACGTTGCAACATGGCGCGGCTATCTGCAGATTTTAAGGTGAAATAATCGATTTGACGCTCAGGATGATCATTATAGTTACGAATACCGTAATCAATCCAGTTTTGTAATCCTTCAATGGAAACCTGACTTAATAGATAGGGCATTTGCTCTAATAAATGCGGTAGCCCTGGGCTAGGAAGGGTGGTGTGATGTCCATGAATAGAGCCTGTGGTGCGCTCCATCATATCAAATAGCATATCGAGATATTGTTTGATAAGTTCCAAACTACCCAAGCGTCGAGAAGCTTCGCCTAAGGTTGCCATAAAGGGAGGAATAGAAACCCCGTTCGGAGTACGGGAGACTTCCCACACCCCTTGCGAAATCAAGCTAATCACTTCTTCACCGACACGATCCGCCATTTTGGGAATGACTTCTAGAAATTGCAATACAGGCTCTACACCACGACCAATCATGCAGATTAGTGATGCACCGCTTAAATACTCTTTAACACCTTGCTTACTAAGGCGACGCTGTGCATCAAGAATGCAGTCTTCAAAAACAGCATCAATTTGTTCGAAACTGCATTTTAATTGAGCACGAAGCGCGATAAGTTCGTCTGAAAGTTCTTTTGTGGTCGTCGTCATATTGGTATTCCTCGCATGGTATAGCGGAGATGATGGTGGTAACATGGGGTTATATTACTCTTCCTGCTGTTTTTGCTCTTTTTTTTGGCGTAAAAAATCCTGTATATCGTTATTATCAATGCGTTGATAAATATCTTCGACAGATAAGGTGATATCCACTGATTTAAGGGTGATTTGATCACCGAGATAGTAGTAGGATGAGCGCCAGTTTTCACTGCGTTGTTGTACATCAATCTCAGCAAAGTCTTGTTCGATCAGTATATATTCTTGCAAACTTGACAATGCAAGGTACTCTTTTCGTTTTTCAACTTTATCTTTTTTACGGGTCGTTTTTGATAAAACTTCGATAATAATCAGTGGATTCTTACGAATATAGTCATCTTCAGAGCTATCATTATCACAAACGACCATGACATCAGGGTAGCGGTACTGGGTGCTAGAGGTTTCTAGTAGCATGTCACTGCTTAATGGAAAGCAGGATTTATCTTTAAGATGATTCCAAAGTAACGCAAAAATATTCGCACTGATAATATTATGTTTTAAACTCGCTCCTGCCATTGCAACGACTTGTCCATTAATATATTCATGCTTAATATGGCTTATTTTTTCACCTTCTAGATATTCTTTTACACTAATGTAATTATCTGATACGGACTTATAAGCTAGGGCTGTCATAAAGGACTCCGTTTTTATTACTTTGCATCTTTTACGATTTGTAGGATCAGTGAGGTTTTAGCCTATTCTATAGGCTTGCATATAAAAAATTTCTGGAATCGGTGGCTTTAGCCCCGCCAGACGAGGCTAAAGCATTCGATTCCGAAGAAATTTATCTATATGGTCGATACATCTATATTCACTACCTAATCTTAATTATGCGCTAAAAAAATCAAACAAAAATGGTATCAATGGCATGTTCTAATGTCTGGCGAATATCTGCATCATCGGTAATCGGGCGCACTAATGCCATGCGACAAGCATTGGCAGGTTTAATACCTTGATTGATTAAACTTGCTGCATAAACCAATAGGCGAGTAGAGATACCTTCATCTAAACCATGTCCTTTTAGATTTCTAGCGACTTTACCAATTTGTACTAATTTTTTAGCGGTATCTGCATCAATACTTGCTTCTCTTTCTACAATCCCTTCTTCAACTTTAGTCGGTGCATAGTCAAAGTCCATTGCGACAAAGCGTTGTTTAGTGGATTGTTTTAGCTCTTTCATTAAACTTTGATAACCTGGGTTATAAGAAATCACCAATTGAAAATCTTTATGAGCATGAACCGTTTCACCTTTTTTATCCAAGGGTAATTCTCGGCGGTGGTCGGTTAATGGGTGGATGACAACGGTTGTATCTTGACGTGCTTCAACAATTTCATCCAAATAACAAATTGCCCCAATACGCGCTGCAACTGTCAGTGGACCATCGACCCAACGAGTGCCATTAGCATCTAATAAATAACGACCGACCAAATCGGAGGCGGTCATATCCTCATTACAAGCAACGGTAATCAGTGGTCTATCAAGTTTCCACGCCATATGCTCAATAAAACGAGATTTACCGCAACCTGTTGGACCTTTAACCATAACAGGCAAGCGCGCATTATAAGCGGCTTGGTATTCGTTTATTTCATCTTCTTGAACGTGGTAAAAAGGTTCATCATTAATTCTGTATTGTTCGATATCTAGTTCAGACATGTGTATTTCTCAATGTGTCAAAAAAATTTGGGGATAAGCGGTTGATAGGTTTCTCTATATTTATCTGCATTCTGTAAAATATGGGTGCGAAAGGCTTTAGCAGCGGGAGAGAGGTGCTTACCTTTGCGAGTAACAATATGCCAATTACGCATAATTGGCAGACTTTTTACATTTAAAATTACTAAGTTATTAGATTCTAGCTCTATTTTTATGGTATGCAAGGGAACAATGCCAATCCCTAGCCCTGCAATAACCGCATGTTTAGTGGCTTCATTACTACCCATTTCAAAGGAGCTTTTGCAGTAATGCCCTTGTTGTTTAAAATGCCGTTCAATTGTCGCTCGCGTACCAGAGCCTTTTTCACGCATCACAAATACCGCTGTACTTACATCCTCTAACTGCATCTGTTTTGTCTTGGCTAATTGTGCTAAGCGGTGATCTGGGTTGGCAATCATCACCAATGGATTTGGCATAATTTCTTCAGATTCCAGCCCAAGACCTCTAGGCGGTTCACCCATTACCACAAAATCAGGCACATAATTCTTTAATTGTTTTAACAGTTGGGCACGATTAGTAATATCCAAGGAAAAACTAATTTGATCATATTGTTGCACAAAATCAGCCAGCATATGCGAAATAAAATGATTGCAGGTAGTTGCTGCCGAAATAGCAATACAACCTATTTCAATATCCTTAATTTTTTCAATAGCCGTTTCTATATTTTGGTATTGCATCAAGGTGGCTTTTATTTGTTCATATAAAATTTTTCCTATGCTGGTTAATACAATTTCGTTGCCATGGCGTTCAAACAGAGGGTTAGACACATACTCTTCTAATTGTTTCATCTGTGCTGATACCCCAGGTTGGGTCTTACCCAGTGATTTAGCTGCACGCGTATAGCTCTTGGTTTTAACCAATGCTTCAAAAATATGCAATTGTGATATGGTAATTTTCATAGGACGCGCCAGTATACATAAGTAATTCTTATAAATAAATATCCAATAATAATTTTTGCTTATATTTTTTAGATGGGTATAATGCCTCGCACTGTATATCTGGTTACAGGATTCAGGTACTAGATTTATTACAGGCTCTTAATAATTTACTATTTTTTAAGGGTGTTACACACCGATTCAGGGCTACACAAATGAGTCGATGTAATCACCCATAACAAAGGAATCTATAAAAATGGATCAGTCAGGTCGTTATGCCGATTTAAGTCTTGATGAAGACACACTTATATCAGAAGGGAAACATATTCTTGTTGCTTATACTATGCACCCAATGCCAGGTTTTGGTGGTTATTTAGAGACAGCAGCTCACTTTGCGGCTGAGTCTTCAACGGGTACTAACGTAGAAGTATCTACTACAGATGATTTCACTAAAGGCGTTGATGCTTTAGTATACGAAATTGATGAAGCAAAAGGCATTATGAAGATTGCCTACCCGAATGAACTATTCGACCGTAACGTGACTGATGGTCGTGCAATGATCGTTTCCTTCCTTACACTTGCTATTGGTAATAACCAAGGCATGGGTGACGTTGCAGATGCACAGATGTTTGACTTCTTTATACCACCTGCAATGCTGGCATTATTTGATGGTCCTGCTAAATCTATCAATGACCTTTGGGGTCTATTGGGTCGTGATTATAATGCGGGTGGTTATATCGCTGGTACTATTATCAAGCCTAAGCTTGGTTTACGCCCTGAGCCATTTGCAGAAGCGGCTTACCAGTTCTGGCTTGGTGGAGACTTTATCAAGAATGACGAGCCTCAAGGAAACCAAGTTTTCTGTCCGATGAAAAAAGTACTTCCACTTGTTCGTGATGCAATGAACCGCGCACAGGACGAGACAGGTGAAGCTAAACTATTCTCTGCAAATATCACAGCTGATGATCACTACGAAATGTGTGCTCGTGCTGATTTCGTACTTGAAACTTTCGGTGAAGATGCGCCTCGCGTTGCTTTCCTAGTT
>JALVEA010000025.1 GCA_027008665.1 Thiotrichaceae bacterium
AATAGAGGTGGCAACTGATCCAAGCAAGGCAATTGAAGCATCTACAAAGAAATTAGTAGCAACAGAAGCGAAAGTGGATACGCCAGCGGATATAAAAGCTACCTCAGTCACAACCTCAAAGGTGAGTACAGAAGCTGTTAAATTAAAAGCGCCTGAAGCGCCTGTCGAAATAAAATCGCCTGTGAAGCCAGAAGTGATAGAGTTAAAAGTACCAGAGGCTCCAAAAGGATATTTACCTAAGCCTATTGAAATACCTCAAAATAAAGAAGCATCAACTAAGAAGCAATCCACACAGCAACAACCAATGCAAATGATGCTACCTCAGGGAATGAAAATGCCACAAGGAATGCCTCCTCAAATGATGATGCCTCCTCAAGGAATGAAAATGCCACAAGGAATGCCTCCTCAAATGATGATGCCTCCTCAGGGAATGAAAATGCCACAAGGAATACCTCCTCAAATGATGATGCCGCCACAAATGATTAATGGGCAAGGTATAATGATGGTTCCTGTTTATCCTATGAACATGGGCAGACCTATTTATCCGTATGGTTATCAAATGCCATTTCCTAATGCGATGCCTCAAAGAAATTTTCAGCAGAGACCAATCGTAAAACCTAATTCGCAACAAGCACCTGCGGAGAAAGCAGAGAAATAAAATGATATCAGTCATTGGAAACCTGAAAGGTGGTACAGGAAAAAGTACCGTTGCTTTTAATTTATCTTTATGGGTCGCAACTAATCGTAATGTGCATGTTGTTGTTTATGATTTTGACCCTCAGGCTACTTTGACTGATGCGCTAGAAATTAGAACGGAAGATGGCTATCAACCAAGTATTACACCAAAGAATCAGGTGGCTGATTTGGTGCAAGAAGGTGAAAATACAGAGGTTTTTGTTGATATTGGAATGTCCGATATGGATGCAATGAAAATTGCAATTCAAAAGGCAGATAGAGTGATTATACCGATTGCTCCTAGCCAAGCGGATGTCTGGTCAACGCAACGATTTATTAATATGATTATTGAAATTCGTGGCTCAAATGTGCCAGATGTGATCGGTTTTATGAATCGCTCCGATACGCATGTAGCTGTTCGAGAAACAGATGAAGCATTTACTGCTTTATCAACATTAAAAGTGATTAAGATGCTGGATGAAAGGCTTTATCAAAGAACAGCCTATCGTCGTTCATTCAGCGAAGGGTTGGCTGTATTTGAAATGAATGCAAAATCAAAGGCAGCCTTAGAAGTAGAGGCTTTGGGGAAAGTGCTCTACTGATTTTTTGTGTAAATAGTGCACAAACATAAAGACTAGTTGAGGAAAGTGTTATGTATATAGTACGCTGGTTAGGAAAACATCCCATT
This sequence comes from Thiotrichaceae bacterium, assembly GCA_027008665.1. Classification (GTDB taxonomy): domain Bacteria; phylum Pseudomonadota; class Gammaproteobacteria; order Thiotrichales; family Thiotrichaceae; genus JAGLBW01. The sequence continues at coordinate 1,364 of JALVEA010000025.1, forward strand.
ATAGGAATATGGGCATTGACTATCGTTGCTTTACTGTTGAGTATGGGGGGAGGGAAGAAAGATGAAACAGATATTGCTTCCAATGAGCAAGCTAAAAAAGTGTCTGAGAGTACTGAAAACCACTCTACTGGAGTAGCTGGTTCAGTTGTCGCTCAAGGCAATGATAATGTGCAACAAGAAGAGAGTAACGGATCGATTGCTGGCTTAAATGAGCAATCAAGTGATGATTTATTATTAATGGCAAGAGAAGCATACTGGAATAATGGGCTGGATGAAGCCGTTTCTATTTATCAACAATTAATTGCGCGCGAGCCTCATGTAGTTGCGTATAAAGGTGAATTAGGCAATGTTTATTGGAAACAAGGTTTCCCTGAAAAATCAGCCACTCTTTATGCAGAAATTGCGATTCCTATGATTGAAAATGGAAAGGCTGATCGTGTCGAAAATATGGTCGGATTTATTGAACAATTTCATCCAGATAAAGCGGCTGAAATAAGAAATCGCTTGCAGGGCTTAAGCAAGTAGTTTCACACTTGGGAGATGTAACATGCCTCAAAGTAATGATTTAAATCAAGAATACCTGAAAGAGATTGAGCTTGAATTACGAAATTTCGAGCAAAAATCGGAGGGTAGCGATAAAACAATGCGTCTTATTGTTTATCCTGCAATACTTGCATTTATTATTTTAGCAAGTTATGGTTTTTACTTAATTCAATCGTTAGCCTCGGATGTTAGTCATATGGCAAGAACAATGGAGGGTATGGCTAATTCAGTTGATAGAAATATGAACTCAATTGCAACGACTATGAAAGGCATGAATGGTGATGTTAGTCTATTGACAGGAACGATTAAAGGTATGTCAGGTGATATCGGTGATATGAGTGTCAATACAAAAACGATGGTAGATAGTATTGGTAATATGAAAAATGCAACCTATGATATGGCAGCTTCAACCAATAATATGCAACGTGATATGTGGAGTTTAAATCAGAATATTTCGACTCCTTTAAGCGTTATGAATAAGTTTCTCCCGTGGAAAAATAATAGCAATGGGCCTTTTCCAGGGTCGGTAGCACCATTGCCTCCATCTTATTACCCTGTACAACCGCTACCAGCATTGAAACCGTCGCTTATTTTGAGTCCTCAACAATTACCTGTTTTACCTGCGGTGATTGGTAAAGGTTCTTAAAAATCAGAGATATTGCAAAGTATTAATAGTAAAAAGTTAATTATCATCTGTAGTATGGCATCTTCCCCCAATGTCTTACTTTTTCCTGCAAACAAATATCTAATAATATGATTTAGAGGTGATTTTATAATGACGCCTGACAAGAAAATGACACAACGCCTAGATCGTTTACAAAAACATCTAGAGCGTGAAAACCCCGTACTGGTATCGGTCGTTGATCGTTATCGTGCTTTGGATCAAGTGGCGCAAAAAATTGGCTTACTAAAACGCAGTGAATCTTATGCAACACAGATTTCTTGGTGGCCATTAATTTCAGTTTTAGGGACATTCTCAGCTGGAAAATCTAGTTTTATCAATTCCTATGTTGGTTTAGATCTTCAAGATACAGGCAATCAGGCAGTTGATGATCGTTTTACGGTTGTCTCTTATAGCACTGATTCAGAAATACGCACACTGCCAGGATTGGCATTAGATAGCGACCCTCGTTTCCCATTTTATAAAATTAGTAAAGATATAGAAGAGGTTAGCGAAGGAGAAGGTGCTAAGATAGATAACTATCTGCAAATGAAGGCAACGCCGAGTGAGAAAGTACGGGGTAAAATTCTTATAGACTCACCGGGGTTTGATGCCGATGAACAGCGAAAATCAACGTTAAGAATTACTGATCATATTATTGATTTATCTGATTTAGTTTTGGTTCTTTTCGATGCACGTCATCCAGAACCAGGTGCAATGCAAGATACGTTGGAGCATTTAGTACGAGGCGCTCAACGACGCAATGACAGCGGTAAGTTTTTGTTTATTCTCAATCAAATTGACACTTCAGCAAGAGATGATAATTTGGAGCAAATTGTTTCTTCTTGGCAAAAAGCATTGATTCAGACGGGGCTTGTTTCAGGGCGTTTTTATGTGATGTTCAATGAAGATCTAGCCGTTCCTGTCGAAGATAAAAGTGTTTGGGAGCGTTATGTTGCAAAGCGAGAGTCAGATTATGAAAAAATAAATAAGCGTATGGATGGGGTGAGTACAGATCGTATTTATCGCATTATTGGTGGGATGGAATCACTGGTTAATCAACTTGAACAACAAGCAATACCACAAATCACACAGGCAAAACAATTATGGCGTAGGCGTGTGGTATGGATTGATGTGGTGATTGCAACACTGCTATTTGGCACGTCCTCCTATGCTACTTATGCATTAGGTATGTGGGATTTTACTGCCTTGCCATCACCGACAGTTTTATTATCAGCGGCAGCGGCCTTTATCGTTGTGTTTCTTGTATTGCACTTTTTTATTCGAGACAAGGTCGCCGAAGGTATTGCCGAGACACTCAGCGTGGATGAGTCCTACGGAAATGTTCGGCAGGCATTTTTGAAAAATACAAGCTTCTTTCGCAGTGTGTTCTTTGATAAACCAGCAGGTTGGGGAAGAGGAGCTGTAAAAAAGCTAGATATTATTCGTCATGATATTGAGTCGTTTGTACAGGAATTAAATGACCGCTTTACCCGTCCTGCGGGAAAGGAGCTTGAGAGTGAAAATCAGAAAGACAATTAATGAATATAATTAGAGAAAAATTGTGAACAACGTTGCGAGTAAGTCAGAAGAGTTATTTTTAAAAGCACAAAAAAGCATTCCAGGAGGGGTTAATTCCCCAGTACGAGCCTTTAAAAGCGTGGGTGGAACACCTTTGTTTATAGAGCGAGCTGAAGGTGCTTATTTGTATGATGTGGAGGGTAAGCGATATATTGATTATGTTGGTTCTTGGGGACCGATGATAGCAGGTCATGCTAATCCTGAAATTATTGAAGCGGTACAACAAGCAGTATCAAAAGGTCTAAGCTACGGTGCGCCGACTGAAATTGAAATTATTATGGCAGAGCGGATTAAAGAGCTAATGCCATCGATTGAAATGGTACGCATGGTTAGCTCAGGCACAGAAGCTACGATGTCTGCTATTCGTTTGGCGCGTGGTTTTACTGGGCGAGACAATATTGTTAAATTTGAAGGAGGCTATCATGGTCATGGTGACTCCTTACTGGTTAAAGCAGGTTCAGGTGCTTTAACATTGGGTGAGCCAAACTCCCCAGGTGTACCTGCTGCCTTGGCACAACATACGCTCACTCTTGATTATAATAATATTGACCAAGTTGATGCACTGTTTGAACAAATGGGGGATAAAATTGCTTGTATTATCGTCGAGCCTATTGCAGGTAATATGAACTGTATTCCACCTGTTACTGGTTTTTTGGATAAATTACGGCAAGTTTGTGATCAATATGGTGCAGTATTAATTTTTGATGAAGTCATGACAGGTTTTCGTGTTGCATTAGGTGGAGCGCAATCCGTTTACAATATCACCCCTGATTTAACCACTTTAGGCAAGATCATTGGCGGTGGTATGCCTGTTGGTGCTTTTGGTGGGCGTAAAGATATTATGCAAGCCTTATCTCCCGTTGGCCCCGTTTATCAAGCAGGGACTTTATCAGGTAACCCTATTGCAATGACAGCAGGTCTAAAAACACTAGAAATAATTTCCAGAGACGGCTTTTATCAGGATTTGAATAAAAAGACCACAGACTTTGTAGCGGATATGCTAGCAGTAGCAAAGAAAAATAATATTTCATTAACAAGCAATCAAGTCGGCGCAATGTTTGGTCTCTTCTTTACCGATATTGAAGGGGTAAAAAGCTTTGATGAAGTGATGCAATGTAATGCTGAGCAATTCAATAGGTTCTTTCACGGGATGTTAGAGGCGGGTATTAATTTTGCTCCTTCTGCTTATGAAGCGGGTTTTGTTTCTAGCGCTCACACACCTGAAGATCTACAACAAACCGTTGCGGTAGCAGAAAAAGTGTTTTCATCCTTGAATTAGATACACTTTTTGAATAACTATCATCAAGGAACTAAATCTTCTATTAGCACTCTCAGCCTTAGAGTGCTAATATGCACTAAGACATTTAAGGAAGAGTTTAACTATGAGTAGTACATATACTATACACAATCAGCTAATACCCGTAACCGCAGGC
>JALVEA010000026.1 GCA_027008665.1 Thiotrichaceae bacterium
ATATTCCTGCTGTTACACCTCCTTCTCCTTCTGTTGAAGCAACAGCTTCTATATCAGCAACAAAATCCGTAGTAAGAGAAAATGAGACTGTTGCTGTTAATTATACAATTAATGGTGATACAGCCTCATGTACTTCGGTTCATCCTTTCGTTATAGCTAATAGAACGACTGCTAGTGCCGATCAATACCAGTTAAATACAGATATTAATTTACTTGAAAGTTCTACTGTACCAGTGAAAATCCTTAAACAAGCTTCTGAAGAAAAGGTTGTTGTTGTAGGAACACGCGCTGAGGGTTGTACTCTTAGCGTGGATAATACGGTGTCTTTTAAGATTGCTAAAAAAGCAATACCTGATCCTAATAAACCTAAGCCTCTTGTCAGAAAAGAGCCAGAAGCTTTACAAGATAATGCTTGTAGTGTGCTTGCCTCAAAGGATAAATCGCTATTAACAGCTGATGATAAATCATTCTTTAATAGTAACTGCAAAGGAGAAGGAAAAAAAGAAGATCGTAATTTTGAGCCTGAAGAAGTTTCCGTTCAAACCGTTGCTATTGTTGGTGCAGCTGGGCGACAATTAAAAAATATTCGCTCCCGTTTAGATAGATTACGTAGGACAAAAGGGCGACGTGGTATTGATGTTGCTGATGCAACACTTAATATTCAAGGGGCAACGATTTCTGTTGGTTTATTAGGAGGGGCGGCAGGTGATGATGAGAATAGCTTGCTAGAAAATAGTCGTTGGGGATTTTTTGCAAATGGTGATTATGCTTTTGGTAAGGAAGACCGAGGAAATGACTTAGCTCAAAAGGGTGGTGATCGTAACTTTGACTTTAATTCAACGGGATTAACTTTTGGTGCGGATTATCGTTTTGCAGGTGAAAAAATGATTGCAGGAGCGGCGCTTGGTTATAAAGATTTTAAGTCTGACTTTACAACACAATCAGGAGGAAGCAATGTTAAAGGATATAATCTGAGTGTTTATGGAACTTATCTACTCTCTGATAAAGCTTATCTGGATGCAACCGTGGGTTTTGGAAACAATAAATTAGATGCGCGTCGTCCTATTAATAATGATGGTTCAGGGGGAATAGGAAATAAAACTACTTTTGCTATTGCTAAACCGAATGCAAGTGAATTTGTCTTTAGTGTTGGAGGAGGCTATGAATTTTATAAAGGTGAATGGTCTTTAACTCCTTATGGACGCATGGACTATATAAAAGGAACGATTGATGCCTATACTGAATCTGCCTCCCATTCTTCTGCTAGAACCTCATTATTCGAAATTGATAAGCAGAGTATTAAAGCTTTAACTTCAACCTTTGGGCTAAAAACTAGCCGTGTTATCAGTACTTCCAGTGGTGTTTTTGTTCCTTATGCTTCTGTTGAATGGAAGCATGATTTTAAGGGAAGAGGAGCTATTTCGGGTAGTTCTATATACCTTAATGAGAAATTTACAGAAGGAAATAGAAGTGATTTTGATAGAAACTATTATAACCTTGGTGTTGGTGTTTCAGCTCAGTTTCCAAAAGGTAAATCAGCTTTTTTAAGTGTTGAATCAAGACAAGGAGATTCTGTGGTGGATGATACTGCGATTAGAGCAGGTTTCCGTTTAGAGTTCTAATCAGAGTTTAGGATTAGCTATGAGTTTTGGAGCTTCCTAATCGGATAAATAAGACCCAATAAGTTGTAAAATACTTATTGGGTTGTTTTTTTTGTAAGCAAAAAATTTAACCCAACTTATAATTCTTTGGAATTTCCTTAATGTCTAAAATGACGCATTTTAGTAAACACCATTGTCATCCCTGCTTTATTAGCCGTTTCAATCACTTCTTGATCACGAATTGATCCACCCGGTTGAATGACAGCCATAATACCCGCTTCTATGGCAGCCTCAATGCCATCTTTAAAAGGGAAGAAGGCATCAGATGCCATCACAGATCCTTGTACTTGTAGTTTCGCCTGTTCTGCTTTAATCCCTGCAATACGGGCTGAGTTGATACGGCTCATTTGACCTGCGCCTATGCCAATACTCATTTGATCTTTTGCATAGACAATTGCATTAGATTTAACGAATTTAGCAATTTTCCATGCAAATAAGAGGTCTTGCATTTCTTTATCGGTGGGGGAGCGTTCGGTGACGACGCTGAGTTCATTATAAAGTTCTAGATCGGCTTGTTGCACTAATAATCCACCATTGACGCGCTTATAATCTAAACGTGGTTGTGTGGTAGTAAATTCTCCACAAGCAAGTAAACGTACATTTTTCTTACTTTTTATGATTTCAATTGCATCCTCACTGACGTTAGGTGCAATAATGACTTCAACAAATTGACGATTTACAATTTTCTGAGCTGTTTTGGCATCTAAGGATTGGTTAAAGGCGATAATGCCACCAAAGGCGGATTCAGGATCGGTTGAAAAAGCACGATCATAAGCTTCTAAGAGATTTTCTCCTATGGCAACACCGCAAGGATTAGCATGTTTTACAATCACACAGGCGGGTGCATGATTAAATTGTTTAACACATTCAAGTGCTGCATCGGTATCCGCAATATTATTATAAGAAAGCTCCTTTCCTTGTAATTGTTTAGCGGTGGCAATGCAGGTTTCAGTTTGATTTTCTGCAATATAAAAGGCGGCCGATTGATGTGGGTTTTCACCATAGCGCATCGTTTGTGCTTTTCTATATTGGATATTAAAGGTGCTGGCAAAACCTTCTGGTTTATCGTTTTCAACAATTTTGCCTAGATAATTTGCAATCATGCCATCGTATTTTGCAGTATGTTCAAAGGCTTTAGTGGCGAGCTTAAAACGTGTTGTTTGAGAGATTATCCCTTGATTTTCTTCAAGCTCATTTTCAATTATTGCATAATCATTAGGATCAACCACAATGCTGACATGGGCATGATTTTTAGCACTAGCGCGTACCATAGTAGGACCACCAATATCGATATTTTCAATAGCCTCTTCAAGCGAGCAGTTCTGCTTAGCAATGGTGGCTTCAAAGGGGTATAGATTAACAATAACCAGATCAATCGCTGGAATATCATGTCGTTGCATAATCACATCATCAGTGCCACGACGGGCTAAAATGCCACCGTGAATTTTAGGATGCAGGGTTTTCACGCGCCCATCCATCATTTCAGGAAATCCTGTGTAATCAGAAACTTCAATGACAGGGATATCATTATCAGCTAATATCTTAGCCGTACCACCTGTGGAAAGTATTTCAATGCCACGGGCGTGGAGTGTTTGGGCGAATTCTAATAGTCCAGTTTTATCAGAAACACTTAATAAGGCGCGAGTGACAGGGCGGTCTATGAATTGGGGCATAATGGTTTCTCTCTCGGTTTTATTTTTTAATTTAAACCTAGGAAGTATCTCATAGCTTTCTTGCAATATTCCAATAAAAATTAAATCCACTTGCTTGATATTGTGCTCTTAAGTAGTGTTCATGTTTTTTTACACAAGAATAGGAGGCAGTTGAATAATGGATATGGAAAAGGATCTTCAAACATTTATTCATATTTTTAAAGCATTACAGCAAGAGGAAAAGGATTGTCCTGTGGCAGAAAGTATTGACCCTGAGGATTTATTAAAGCAACTGGATTTATCCTTAGTTGATGAGCCAATGGCAGATGATGCATTTAATGAAAACCTAAAAAAATTGGTACTAAAAACACCTAAAACAGCCAGTCATCGTTTTTATAATCAACTCTTTGGCGGGCGAAAAAGTCGAGCTATTTTAGGAGAGTTGCTTGCCGTTGTCCTAAACAACAGTATGTATACCTATAAAGTGGGTGGACCTCAGGTATGCGTGGAAAAGGAAATTATCAAGCAAATTTGCACTAAAATAGGCTATGGGAAAGATAGCGGAGGAACGTTCCCAACAGGTGGCTCGATGGCAAACTTTATGGGTTTGATGATGGCGCGTGATAAGTTTGATTCAACTATCAGAGAAAAAGGTGTTCAACAAACTTTGATTGCTTATTCATCCAGCGAATCCCATTATTCTATGGCTAAAAATGCATCTTTTGTAGGCATAGGACGTAATAATGTGCGTTATATTGCAGCAGATAGTGATGGAAAAATGCGAGCAGATGCGTTAGAAGCGCAAATTAAAACGGATATAGCGGATGGTTTAAGTCCCTTTTTTGTTAATGCAACGGCCGGGACGACGGTATTAGGTACTTATGATCCAATCCTTGAATTATCAAAGGTGTGTCAGAAATATAATATTTGGTTACATATTGATGCGGCATTAGGAGGGGCGGTGATGTTTAGTGAGCAGTATAAATACTTATTAGCAGGGAGTGAATACTCCGATTCTCTCGCCTTTAATGCCCATAAAATGCTAGGTGTTCCTTTAAGTTGCAGTATGATTTTGGTACGTGACAAAAAGTATCTGTATCAATCTTTTAGTAATGATGCGGATTATTTATACCAAGGGCATAATGATGATTATAATTTGGGAAAAATGTCGATTCAATGTGGTCGTCGCAATGATGCCTTAAAGTTTTGGACGCTTTGGAAGTCAGTTGGAACTAAAGGTCTAGCGGAGATTGTTGATTATCAGTATCACTTATCTAAAGTGGCGCATGATTATATTGAACAGCATCCTGATTATAGCGTTTATAGTCAGAGTCCTTCTGTAACCATCTGTTTTAATTATAAGAATATTGATCCAAAGTGGCTTTGTACGGCCTTATATGAGCAACAACAGATAATGGTTGGTTATGGTGCGAAGGGTGATACGACCTTTATTCGATCTGTAGCAGTAAATACGAGTAATACAGAAGCGGATGTGCTTGAGTTTTTTACAGTATTAGAGGCCTTTGTAGCACAAAATGAAGCGGTGCTAGTGAATAATTAACTATTGAAACAATATTCTCGAAAAGGAACAGAGCAAATTGAAATCAATATTGTTCTGCGCCTTTGCGAGATTACTTTAAAAGCTATTAAGCAGTCTTCTTTCTAAATAGCTTCCCTTTAGTTGGGTCGTCCGAATAAAAATGCAAGGTTAGTGTTTGTTCTTTGGTACTGATTTGATGAATCGCATTATCATAGGACTTTGCTTGCCCGTGACTGTATGTAAAATCACCTTTAGCTAATGACTCGGTATCTTTAAGTGCTAGTGGTTTTTTACCCTCTTGTTGATAATTTTTAATTTCAATATTTCCCTTAACAGCATAGAGAAAAGCTTGATCAGGATGACCATGAACAGGTGTGATCACATCTTTATCCCAATGTAAAAAAGATAGCCAGTAACCATCTTTTTTTGAGAGAATGTTTCTTGTATAACCACCTCTATTTAAAGGGAATTCTACATTTTTTGCATCCTTACAAAGCTGTTTTATTTTAGTGACAGCTTGCTTGTACTTTTTATTTTTTAAAAGATCATGAATAGCATCAACACCATCGAATTGATTAAAATATTCGTAGTTTGATATTTCTGTTACTGAAGGTGTAACGGTTCTAGCAGCGATTTCCATAATAATTTCCTTTGGTTAGTATGAATAATATTGTCCCGTTTATTGACACAATAAACAGGCAATAGAGTTGAAATGGAG
>JALVEA010000027.1 GCA_027008665.1 Thiotrichaceae bacterium
AGTGGCTACTAGCGAATTAAAACATCAATACAGTGGCGCAGAGGTGAATGAAATCACCGAAGTGTTTAAAAAAATGTTTATGGTGTTAGAGGTTATTCTTAAAGTAAATCAACAATATATCGCCTCCGCTGCCCAAAATGATGAATACCGTACCGAACCACCGTTTAAGCTTCAAGGCAGTTACCGCAATATGAATAAAATGGCAGAGAAAATCTCGGCGGTCATGAATCAAGAAGAAATTCTACAAATGATCTCCGATCACTATTTAGGAGAAGCCCAACTACTTACCAGCGGTGCGGAGGAAAATTTATTAAAACTAGCCCAGTTACGCGGTAATATGACCCCAACACAAAAGAAACGCTGGGAAGTGATTAAAGATAATTTCAGAAAAAGCCAAATGAAAGGCAATGAAGAAGCCATTATTGGTACAGAAATCATTAAACAGCTTGCTGAAGTGGTCAATAATCTGCAACAACTGAATCAAGCCCTCAATAATAACGAAGCCAATGACAAACTCACCCTTGAACTAAGAAAAATGGTCAATTATTTTGAGCAAATTAATAGCTCTTTGCACAATAGCGATCATCATAAGCAACTCACTGAACAACTGGCTAAAATCGACGAAAATCTGCAATTGCTTGGACAAATATTATTAATATCGTATAAAGATACAACACTCAGCACACAATTGAATAATATCTCTACCCATATTAATGGCTTAAATAAATCCTTAACAGAAAATAATAATGACAAACTTGTTCTCCAGCTTGAATCAATTGCTAAAAAATTACACGCTATTGAACACAGCAAAGGGTTAGCTCAATCAGGTGAAATAATTTCACAACAACTTAAAGATATTGTGGATGGAATTCATGCTATGCATCAAGAATTAGCTAAAGCATCCGCCGCCTCAGTTCAAAAAGCCAACTGGTTGACGCGTAGGATTGGAAAATAACTTCCTAATTAAAAGGAGTAAAAGCTTCAGCTTTTTTAGTCATCAAAATAAAATTTAATAAGTGAATGTCTATAAGCCCATTACTTCGCTTCGTTCTTTTACTGTTTTGAGCGGTGGCAGTATGCTATAACAGCTCCCCATTTTATTAGCCTTAAACCTTGACATGACTGACAAAAATACCAACAAACCCCTTATCCTTGTTGATGGATCATCTTATTTATTTCGTGCTTTTTATGGTATTAAAGCACCATTAACAGCCCCTAATGGGATGCGAACCAATGCGATTCACGGCGTTTTAAATATGCTCGATAGTTTGCGTAAAACCTATGATCCTGAGTATATGGCGGTGGTGTTTGATGCCAAGGGAAAGACGTTTCGTAATGATCTGTATGCAGAGTATAAAGCCAATCGTCCGCCCATGCCTGAGGAGTTGCGTGAGCAGATTGAGCCATTATTGGAAATGATTAAAGCACAAGGTTACCCTTTATTAATTGTGCCTGATGTAGAAGCAGATGATGTCATTGGTACATTGGCAACTCAATATAAAGGCAAGGTCATTATTTCTACAGGGGATAAGGATATGGCGCAGTTGGTGACTGAAGATGTGCATTTAATCAATACCATGTCGAAGAGTTATTATGATATTCAAGGCGTGATTGATAAATACGGCGTACCGCCTGAGCGTATTCGTGATTATTTAACCTTGATGGGCGATACCTCCGATAATATCCCCGGTGTTCCAAAAGTCGGCCCTAAAACAGCGGTTAAATGGCTTAATCAATATGGATCGTTAGAGAATATTATGCAAAATGCCGATCAATTTAAGGGCAAGGTCGGTCAATATCTGCGTGAATCTTTAGAGCATTTACCCCTTTCTTATCGGCTAGTAACCATCCTTTGTGATTTGGATTTAGACTGTTCAGCAGAGTCTTTAAGCTTTAGTAAAGTCAATACACAGCGCCTTGCACAACTGTATCAGCAATATGGAATGCGAACGCGACTAAAAAAACTACAAGAATCATCTGATGAAAGCATAGAGATTATTAGCGAACTTGAGGATGTTCCAACCCCTGAGAAAATCACTGCGGTTGATTATCAAACCCTTCTCACGCAAGAACAACTCGATCAATGGATCATTGATTTAAAAGCTGCTGAATTATTTGCCTTCGATACCGAAACCACTAGCTTAAATTATATGGATGCTGAAATTGTTGGCGTTTCTTTTTCAATAAAACCAGGAGTGGCTGCCTATTTGCCCTTAGCGCATGATTATCTTGGCGTACCCCAACAGTTAAATCGCAAGGCAACACTGGAAAAATTAAAACCTTTATTAGAAGACCCTACCCTCTTAAAAGTCGGTCAAAATCTTAAATACGACCGCAGTGTTTTATTAAATCATGGTATTGAGTTAAAAGGGATTGTCCATGACACCATGTTGGAATCCTATGTGCTGGACTCCACCGCCAACCGCCATGATATGGATACTTTATGCAGTAAATACCTAGAACATGAGACCATTCATTTTACTGATATTGCAGGTAAAGGAAAAAAACAACTCACCTTTAATCAAATAGATTTAGAACATGCCTCACCCTATGCGGCAGAAGATGCAGATATGACGCTACGCCTGCATTATTATTTTTGGACGCAATTAAAGCCTTTAAGCACACAGGAAAAACTGTATCGTGAAATTGAGATTCCACTTTTAAAGGTCTTATCGGAGATGGAACGCAATGGGGTATTAATTGATGCACAGATGCTGGCACAGCAAAGTGAAGAAATTAGCGCACGTATGAGCGAATTAAAAACAACGATTTATGAATTAGCCAATGAAGAATTTAATTTAGCATCCCCAAAGCAAATCCAAGAAATCTTTTTTGCCGAAGATAAACTAAATCTTCCTATTATCCGCAAAACTCCTAAAGGGCAGCCTTCCACCGCAGAGGATGTATTGCAACAATTAGCATTAGAACACGAAGTACCCCGCTTATTATTAGAGCATCGCGGTCTAAGCAAGCTTAAATCCACCTATACCGATAAATTACCCCAACAAATCAATGCATATACAGGGCGTATTCATACCTCCTATCATCAAGCGGTAACGGCAACAGGTCGGCTATCCTCGGCTGAGCCTAATTTACAGAATATCCCCGTGCGTACTGCACAAGGTCGTCGTATTCGTCAGGCTTTTATTGCACCTAATGGTAAAAAAATACTGGCGGCGGATTATTCACAAATTGAACTACGCATTATGGCGCATTTATCAGGCGATAAAGGTTTAGTAAATGCCTTTGCCGCAGGAAAAGATATTCATACTGCAACTGCCGCTGAAATTTTTGGCATCGAGTTAGAAGTAGTAAAAAAAGAACAACGCCGTGCCGCTAAAGCGGTTAATTTTGGGCTTATCTATGGTATGTCTGCCTTTGGTTTAGCAAAACAACTCAATATCTCACGCACGAAAGCACAACAATACGTGGATTTATATTTTGCCCGTTATACAGGGGTGCAAGATTATATGGAAAATACGCGCGAAAAAGCCCGCGAACAAGGCTATGTAGAAACACTTTCAGGTCGTCGCCTACACTTACCAGATATTAATGCTAAAAATAGTATGCGCCGAGCCTATGCCGAACGCACCGCCATCAATGCCCCTATGCAAGGAACAGCCGCTGATATTATTAAATTGGCCATGATTTCGGTCAATGATTGGTTACATGAAGAATATTGGCAACAACCCCCTGAAACTAAAATGATTATGCAAGTACACGATGAACTCGTGTTTGAAGTCCCTGAACATGATTTAGAACGTATTAAAACAGAAATTGTGACCCGCATGAGCAATGCAGTGCAATTAAATGTCCCCTTAGTGGTCGATACAGGCGTGGGAATTAATTGGGATCAAGCACATTAAGACTCTGCTAAAGCACCTGTCTCTTGTAATACAGGCAGTGTGTTTTTTCGCCATTCTATTTCTATTTGATAAAGTTGAGAGCGCATCGCTTCAGCTTCTAATTGCTTACCGTCCTTTAAAATATAAAGCTTTCTGGCTGTTAAAGCTTTATGCACATAATCAACAAGATCCTTACTTTTTTCATAGCCTTGGTAAAATCCATTAAGAAATGTTAGACCAACTAAATCAAATGAAATCGCAGTGTTCGCATTTGGTAATACAATATGTTTGAAACCACTATCATTAAATGCATTTTTTACAATCATTTTATTGAGATTGACTGCTTTAGAGGAAGATTCATTCTTTTTGTAAATTCCAATAACTCCTGTGGAATAAAGCAGAATCAAAGCTTGAGTAATAGAAGAAATATTGATGTTAATTAATTCTAGCAACTGTTCAGTTGACAATATAGCACTTTGCAATGCATTGATAATCGGTCGATAAACTAGCTCATTGCCTTTAGCCTTACCTGTCGATAAATTAAACTCAAAGACTGAAATCTCTGTTCGTTTTATTAATATCCACTCTTGTTTTAAGAGCCAAGCAGCTTTTTCCTCCTTTCCCCATCCTCTGCGTCGCCCTCTTGTATAAATATCTTTTCTAAAATTGGTGTTAAAGGTTAAATCTTTTATCAATTCGCGGTTGGAAAGATCCTCTATCATTTCTAACTGCTGTGTTAGCTCTTTAGGATAAAGATCTTCACTAAACGCCTCAGCAGGATTAGCAAGACAAAGATAATTTAGCTTGGCTTTTTCCATCGCCTCGCACACTTCAGGAAAATAAAACGCCTTCCAATCCTCATGAAGATACTCATGAACGATATAGTTTTTATTGGCGGTTTTCATTTTGTCCAAACGTTTTTTAATACTGTTTGCGTATTCTTTAAAATAACCTTGCTTGATATTTTTTAAACCATCCAGTGTTGCAACAACCTTTTCCATCTTCTTTAAGCTATTGCCTTGGTACTCCTTTGCCAATCCCCATATCAATTTTTGTATTGGTTCACCAGCAAGCCAACCTGATTTAGCATTATAACTATTGTAAACCAAACCACCTGCACGAACATTTCTTTTGCATAACTCAATAAGATTATTACGATTAAGATCATTCACCCAAGTATAGATACCATGAAATACCATAAAATCGATTTCAGGTAAAAAGGAAGGCTCGTCAAGCATCTCTTGAAAGCTTTTTTCAAAAAAATAGACATTATCCAGCTTTGCTTCTTTTGCTATTGCTCTGACCTGTGCGATATGAGAAGGATTATAATCAACGGCATAAAATTCACCGTGTGGATAGTTTGCTGCAAGCACCAAAACCCCTAATCCCTGACCACAACCTAGCTCACAGTAATTAAATGCTTCAGTGGTTGCTATCGGCTCTACACCAGCTAAAATGGCACAAAAATTTAAGTAATTAGGATCAAGCTCCCTATAATAACTTGCAGGGTATTCAATATCTGAGGTGTAACCTTCCATCCATTCATTCATTTTTTTGTCTCTGATTTTCTAACTCTATTCAATTTTGCTAAACGCCAGTGAGCAAAAAATAGGAGTATACAAATCACAAGAATAATCATTGTTTGTAGCAGGGTTTGCTTATTATCCGCTCCAAAAAATCATATAAAATCTATAACCTCTTGGTTTTTTACGCTCTCTG
>JALVEA010000028.1 GCA_027008665.1 Thiotrichaceae bacterium
CCATGCTTTGATTTTCATTCCCATACTATTGATAATAATCGTTTCGGGTAGATGACCAAAATCCCAGCTAGTAATCCCTTGTCGTTCTATGTTTTTCTCGCCTTGTTTCGCACTTTGTTGGGTTAAATGTGTGGATGTTTTATCACTTGTAATTCTTTTCAGTTGCTCTAAATCACGTCCTGCTTTAATCACCTTGTTATTTTCATCTACCACTTCAAAGCGCATCAGTAGATGCTCTTCAAAGCTAATTTGTTTAAGAATATTAGCGTTGATTTGACTTCCTGTCATGCGGTGTAATTGATGCGCAACGCTATTGATAAAAGGAGCATCATTAGGCTCAATGGCTTCTCGACAGGCTTTGGCATAATGTGGAGCAGGTACAAATTGTTTGCGTATTTGCTTGGGTAAACTGCGAATAAACTGGGTAATTTTTTCTTCTATCATCCCCGGTACAAGGTATTCAAAGGGGGCTGATTTTATTTGCCCTAAAACGCTGATGGGTACACGCACGGTCACGCCATCATCTTTTCTCCCCGGTTCAAAATGATAGCGTAATGGTAACTGCATTTCATTTATTGTGAGGTGATCAGGGTATTGACGTTGATCTATATGTGAATCATCGCGTTGCATTAATAATTCACGCTTTAAAAACAGGTATTCAGGGTTCTCTGATTCTTTTTGTTTACGCCATTTTTCAAAGGCTTTACCACTGTAAATCGTTTTGGGTAGACGTTGCTCATAAAAATCATAGAGCGTATCTTCATCCACCAAAATATCTCGACGGCGTGATTTCGCTTCTAGGGTTTCAATATCTTCAATCAGTCTTAGATTATGTAAAAAGAAAGGGGCTTTACTGTTGTATTCACCATAAACTAAGGCGTGTCGAATAAAAATTTGACGTGAAATAACGGCATCAATCACACCAAAATTAATGCGTCGTTGTGCAGTAATGGTTACGCCATAGAGTGAAGTACGTTCATAGGCAGCGACTTGTGCAGGGCGTTTTTGCCAATGCGGTTCGCTATAATGACGATGTAATAAATGTTTGCCTAATTGCTCAATCCATTGGGGTTGAATCATGGCAACGGTTCTCGCATATAAGCGTGAGGTTTCAACTAGTTCGGCGGCCATGACCCATTTGGGTGATTTTTTTCCTAAACCAGATCCCGGGAAGATATAGAATTTGCGCTGATTAGCGCCTAAATATTGATGTTTTTCTTCTTGAAAACCAATATGTCCTAACAAACCTGTTAATAAACTGCGATGAATAGCATCGCTACTGGCTTTTTGCTGGCTTATTTTTAGTTTAGCGTCTTGTAGACTGAAGCGTAGTTGTTTATGTATGTCTAACCATTCACGCAGTCGTCGGTAAGAGAGATATTCTTTTTTGCATAGTTTGCGTAAATGATTTTGTGATAACTCTTTCTTTTTTTGATGAAAATAGTCCCATAGTAAGAGATAACTTAAAAAATCAGACTTCTCATCTTTAAAACGACGGTGTTTTTCATCAGCGGCTTGTTGTTTCTCTAATGGACGTTCGCGTGGGTCTTGAATCGCTAAGGCACTGACAATAATCAGCACTTCACGCAATGCGCCTTCATTATTAGCGGCTAATAACATTCGCCCAAGACGCACATCAATGGGTAAATATGCAAGTTGCCGTCCAAGTGGTGTTACTTTATGACCAGCATCGACTGCACCAATTTCGTATAAAAGCTTAAAACCATCACGGATCATACGACTATCAGGTGGCTCTACAAAAGGAAAACGTTCTATTTTACCGAGGTTAAGGGTGGACATTTGCAAAATAACCGAGGCAAGATTGGTACGCAAAATTTCAGGCTGGGTAAATTCATCGCGGCTATTAAAATCCTCCTCACTATAAAGACGAATGGCAATGCCGTGACTCACTCGTCCGCAACGTCCTGAGCGTTGATTGGCAGAGGCTTGGGAAATCGCTTCAATTGGTAAACGCTGTACTTTTGAACGCCATGAATAGCGTGAAATACGTGCTAAACCTGTATCAATCACGTATTTAATCCCCGGTACAGTGAGTGAGGTTTCAGCGACATTAGTTGCAAGAACAATACGATGGCGACCACTTGGATGAAAAATACGATTTTGTTCAGCGCCAGATAAACGCGCAAATAAGGGTAATACTTCGGTGCTAGGTGGCTCAGATTTGCGTAAGGCATCGGCTGCTTCACGAATTTCACGCTCACCTGAGAAAAAAACCAGAATATCACCCGCCCCTTCACGGCGTAATTCATCGGCCGCATTCACTACGGCGGTTATCATATCGCTATCTTTACGATCTTCATTGTCATTAGTTAATGGATGATAGCGAATTTCAACGGGGAAAGTTCGACCTGTGACTTCAATAATCGGTGCATTATTAAAATGCTTAGAAAAGCGTTCAGGATCAATAGTAGCAGAGGTAATAATGACTTTAAGGTCTTTGCGACGCGGTAATAGCCAACTCAAATAGCCAATAATAAAGTCAATATTGAGACTGCGTTCATGGGCTTCATCAATAATTAGGGTGTCGTATTGATTGAGATAACGATCAGAACGAATTTCAGCTAATAAAATACCATCGGTCATCAGCTTGATATAAGTGGATTGATTGCTTTGTTCATGGAAGCGTACTTTATACCCTACATAGCTTCCTAATTCTGATTTTAACTCCTCGGCAATACGAACGGCAACACTGCGGGCGGCTAAACGACGCGGTTGCGTATGTCCGATCAAACCATCCACACCACGACCTAGTTCTAGACACATTTTAGGGATTTGAGTGGTTTTACCTGAGCCTGTTTCACCACAGAGAATCGTGACTTGATTCTCTGCAATAACTTTCATGATTTCAGCGCGTCTTTCACTAACAGGGAGATGTTGAGGGTATTCAGGGACGGGTAATCGATCAACTCGTTGTTGCCGTTTTATAACGGCAGCAGAAATTTGTTGTTTCAGTTGTTGGTATTTTGGATCAGAAAATTTTCGGTAGAGTTGTTGCAGACGGCGATTAAAAGAAAAAATTTGTGGGCGAGGGCAGGCGGCCAGTTGTTGTTTAAGCTGGCTGAGGTATATTTTCTGGTTCCGCTCTATTGGCATCTTTTAATGCTTCCTCGTGCAATATATTTGCTATTTTTTGTTCACCACAACCTTGAGTTGCAGTACGGTTTCGCCCCTGTCGCTTAGCTAAATACATGGCATTATCGGCTGAATTCATTAACATGGCGGGAAAAACAACATCAGTATTTGATTGATCATGTTGCATAGGATGACAGCTAGAAACACCAATACTCACCGTGAGTACTTTGTATTTTGAATCAGGATGTTTAATACCTAAGCGTTGAATACTAACGCGAAATCGTTCCGCAAGCATCAAGGCATTTTCCAGAGAGGTATTAGGGAGTAAAACTGCAAATTCTTCCCCGCCATGTCGTGCCGCAACATCCCCAGGGCGACGTGAAATACTACCTAAACGGCTAGCAACTTGTATTAAGCAATCATCACCTTTTGCATGACCGAACCGGTCATTATATTTTTTAAAATAGTCAACATCAATTAATAACATTGAAATGGGTAAATCTTCACGCGTACAACGTCGCCATTCTGTTTTGAAGGCTTGCTCATATTGGCGGCGATTAGGAATTCTAGTGAGTTGATCTGTATTTGCCTGTTGCAGTAACTCTGCCTGTGTCGTTTGCAGTTCAAATAATAGATCATAAATATAGTGTGAAGCAGCAAATAGGCTGATGGATGCGATGAATAATGCCAGAACCATTATATAATGCTCTTTATCGTCCATCCAAAGCATATAAAGTCCAAGGGGGAATAACACCACGCCAATTTGTAGATAATAGATAGCGCGTGATAGAGCAAGTAATGGCACGGAGGAGAGTAATACACTTAACAACGAGAGAAATAAAAAACCTTGGTAAAGCATTTGTTCTGGAAAGAATAAAATGCCAATACTTCCCCAAACTATGTTGATAATGGTACTGATAGTGACGTATCGACGCGCCCAATAATCAATTCTTTTTTTGCTAATAATAGGTTCGTGATGAAAATTAGTAATAAGAATCAGCCGATAAATACTGGTTGCAATAATAAGACCAAACCAGATAAATAGATGCGGTATTTGCTCTTCATTCATTTGCAAAGAAAGTACAAGAGCAAGAATGATGGCAATCATGCTATTCCCCCAAAAACTAAGCCCTGTTTTTGCATACAAATACAAAATTTGCTCCTGACGCACTGTAATTAAGGTGTCTGATTGAGTCTTATCAAAGTTCACGTATTTCAATTCCAAAAAGTAGGTGGTTTCCTCAATGGTGGTTGAAGAAAGGCATTAAACGTAAATTTGCTAGGGGGAGGCTCAAGTTATTTGGTGCTTATTTCTTGAGGAACAAATTTTACGGGTGAGAAAGATATTACCAATTAGCTTGAAATGCAAGAATAAATGTATATTTTTTAGCCATTTTATAAGTTGCAAAATATTTTAAATAGCCAATAATTAATGAACTATTTGATTGCAAATTAAACGAAAAAACCTCATTTCCTAGTTGCTAAGGACTCTGGAGTTCTTAGCAATGACTAATAACTATTATCAATTGTATTGCGTCTCTTTTGTACTTTTTTTAGAATAATTGGAATTTGTTTTTTAAGGGTTTTATTCATTGATTTTATTCCATAGTCATTCTTTTTTAACCCTAGCTTTCTGCCTAATAAAGCAGACTCCAGCGCATATAATAATTGATCAAAATAATGTCTTTCTACTCTTTCTGCCTCCTTCCAATAATCAATGACTTGAATTAATGGCGCTGATAAATCTTTGTTTTCTTCTAGATGTTGCCTGTTTTTTTCTTGGCGTTGTTTTGTTATCGCAATTTCATCTAGCAATGTTTGCATTCCTTGATATATTGTTGGATTAATTGTCTTTGAAAATGCTAATAATTTTCCTGTTAGATCAGTCGAATATTTAGCCGTATTTTGTGACAATTCATCCGTTTGTTGGTTTCTTTTGCCTAATTGCTTTTGACTATAGACAAGATCTTTACGAATCATGGCATGAATATCAATAATCAATGCTCTAAATTCTTTTAAGCCACGATTAATACGTCGATCTAGCTTAACCGCTTCTATTGAAAATTTAGTATCAATGGTTAGCTGATTCTTGGTGTCATGGGCAATCCACGCACGTCGAATTTCTTTTTGAATTGTCTTTTGCAACATTCGTAGCTTATAAGCACCTTCGTCCCATGTTTTTCTGGCATATCTTAACATCGACGCATGACGTGGATGTTCTTCGATCAAATCATCAATATCCTCTAATAATACCTTCATATTTTCAATTTCAGTATCAACTGTTTCAAGCGAAGAAGCCAAAGGCTTATAAACTTTTAAAGTAAAATCATGAATTTCAGCAGCATTTTCATCGCTAAAACCAAGATCTAAGCCCTTCCATTGCCAGTTTTCAACGCTATTTGAAACACGCCAAATACCAAATAGGATAAAGAGTAAAGTACCAATAGCAATCAAGAAAAGTTGCTCAGTCGGCATATCAGGTTTATTTCTACGAAGCCTTTTAATATAGAGATACCAGCCAATTAAAAGAGCGATAGCAACGATGACAAAAATACCGTATAAAAGGGTAGCAAGCATTGGTGAACCTATGGTTTTGATTGGGGATATTTAAGAAAATTTTAACTCGCTACAATACAAAAAAAGGGCCGATTTATCAGCCCTTTTTTAATATTATTTCAGGAATATCACCTAGATTAATTTTGATTGGCTATTTAGAAATCAAACAATGGATTATGTTCCTCATCATTATTTTGATAATCATTACGGTTTCTTCCTGGAGGATAAGGCGCATAGCTCTCTTCTGACCAAAAACGATTATGAGGTCTTATGGGAGTGTCATAACATTGAATTACGCCCCGCTTACATAAGGAACTGCGCCATTCATATTTATAAAAGTGTTTTGATATTGCTCGCTTTCTTGCTTTGAAATGTACTTTAATGGTGGGTGAGTATTCTTCACGCCCAAAGCCTGTCCCTGCATCAGCGGCTAGGGGAGCACTGCGTTTACTTTTTTTATTACTGCGTAATGAATTTCCATACTCATACATAATACGTGGTTTTTCATTAAATACTGCCAATGCAATCACTCCCATTGCGGAATTATCTCCCCATGCCTGTGCATACGAATTATCCTCCGCAGTGAAAAAGAAACGATTAACATGATTTTTAGCGGTTCTCCATCCTTTATAAGTTGCTGTTTCATAAGGATTAAGAATATACATTCTTTCATGCGAACGTAGCCAAGATTTTTTCCCTGTCAGAACGTTGCGTCCATCAATAGCGATCACAACACCAATACGTTGATTGGATGTATTGCGTAAACGTAAGCTATAGCGTTTTCCTCTTTTAGCTTCAACATAAGCACGTTTTACTTTGTATGTCTTACTAGTTGTTGTAATTTGTCGAAAAATCCTACCTCTATCATCAATAATATCCACCTGAATGGGGGAATAATTATCAATAAAGCCACGCGCCTCAACCGTTGTTAGTGTTGAAAGAGAGGAAAAGATTAAAAGGATAAGTTGAAAAAAAGTTAATTTAACCAGATTGGTTTTTGTATTATGAAACATAATAGAAACTCCTTGCTATTATTATTGGGGGGCGGGGAAAATAAGTGGCTATTCTCTTACATTGTAGAGAGGTGTTTCTTTCAAAACACTTAATAGTAAGGACATAAAGCATCTACTTTTGTTCCATTATCAAACGGTTTGATAAGATGGATATAAATAAAATTTAAGGGTACAATCATTATTTCGTTTTAAAATTATTGCTTTGGGTAAAGATTCATTTTTTTTGAACTGGTACACTTGGTAAATTTGGCAATAAGATTTTTTTACAGGGATTGAATATTAATGGAAATTGCGCTCACCCTCGCTGCTGTTTTAGGCGGATTACTCTTTATTTTTAGCTATCTAAAATTTGCCCTAACAGGATTTCGTTACCACCCAGTAACAGGGTTGCTTGCCTTAATTCCTGTTGTTAATTTGATTACATTGCCTACGTTACTCGATGGTAAATTGATTCGTATTATTCTCTTGGGCATTTTGGGTTTAATACTTGCCATTGGGGCTTGGTTTGTAGGAGCTGATAAAAGTTTACAACAGCATATATCCTTGTTACGTGGTCACCCAATACTGGTTTCTACAGCGGAACAAAAACAACGCTCTCTCTCTGGGGATGTTATCAATATAAAGGAACAATCTTCTAATGGGAAAGATAAAACAATCCTTAACGTAGCATCTGATAATGAAAAAATAGTAAAACATCCCGTACATTTAACTAATTTACCCAAACAAGCTCTTTACAGTATGGAATTTGTCGATGCACCTGTTGATCAAATTAATACCTTAAAAGGACGTATTGTCTACATCATCACACGAACAGGTTCAGTGGTAGAGGGAAGAGTGGAAGACATAAGCAAAGCGAGTGTCTTTATCAGTAAAAAAGGCGGTAAGAATATTGCTTATGAAATGTTGATTAGTAATATTAAGCAACTTAAAGTATTAGTTAAACGCAGTACTGCAAAATAAAGGTTTAAGAAAGCTCCTAATGTCAAAAACCCCCTTACCCCCAACAATGTTATGCTTTGTTTACCGCAGTAAAAAAAATTCCGAGATGTATTTGTACTTACCTGAAAAGGAGCAGTTTGAACGTATTCCTGAATCATTAATGAAATTAGTCGGTGCAGTCGAGTTTTCGTTTGAATTCGAACTCAATACCAAGCGCAAACTTTTACGCTATGAATCTGCGGAAGTCATGCGTAATTTATTAGACAATGGTTTCTTCTTACAAATGCCTCCTAATCGTTATCGTTCAGAAAATGATGGTGAACTAGGAATAAATCCTCAAGGATTTTGATGATTATTTAAACACGACTAACTTAAGTTTCGGAGTTCAAATCTACTCGATTTAGTCTGTCAAGAGGCATTCTCTTGGGCTTCTAGTTTCAATGTAAAGCTGTCAAGTTGTAGCGCTTGTTTGAAAAAAACATTTATGTTCTGCTCAAGGGGAGACATGATACGAACGATGGCTGTCAGGCTATTTTCTTCCGTCATACGAAGGGTGGATTTATTTCCGAACCAAGCAAGCATCAGCTAAGAAATAATCTGCTTCAAATCCGTTACCTATGGCACGCTTGACAGAAAGAGCCAGTAACTCTGGTTTAGTCATGTCTCGTGCCTGTTTGTAACGTCTGGCAGCAGTGCTGCGATTGTCATTAAACTTTTGGGGTTGCTGTGATATCAACCCTAAAAGTTGGCTTGAAGAGCAAAAAAACATGTGAAAAATAACGATTATTTGATTGTTATTGATAATTTAAGCACCTTTATTGAAGATGAATCTATTGATGATAAACAAGCACCTGTACGAGTTTGTCATTGTTATTTAAGCAATCGAAAGGATCAATTAGACTACAAAAGTGTACTAGGGAATGGCTTACCTGTTGGCTCAGGTGAAATAGAAAGTGCCCATCGATACGTGATTCAAAAACGTCTTAAGCTATCAGGTGCATGGTGGGAAGCATCAAATGTTAACCCAATGTTTTCATTATGTGTTGTCCGAGTGAATGATGAATGGAGCGATTATTGGGAAAATCTGCGTAAAGTTGCGTAATATCATGCAGAATTCCTCGTACTTTAAATCACACCTCAGGTAAAGTGTAAACTACTTTTTAGGTATATGAAGGATGCCCATTGTCTGTAGAATATTATAACATTGTATTGATGTATGGTTGATAGCCAAATTTAAGAGTGTCTGATTTACATGGTGGATGTGATTACAAATTCTAATTATTTTTTTATAAATTATATTGACATTAGAAAATTAGAATATTATTATATGCATATATTTAGTCAGTAGGTGGCTTAATATTCCTCCATCCTCCTTTGGTGGTATTTGTGCGACTCTTTCGAGTCGCATTTTTTTGCCTGTCATCTTTAAGTATTTCATGCAAATAGAGAATTCTGTAACTTCCTGACAAATTTTCGTAATAGAATATCAAAAAAAGTCAAAATTAATTCTTGAGTCAAACGATATATTCCAATAGAATGCCCCGTTCTTTGAATAGGCTCCATTTTGGGGTTTGTTATAACTAATTTGTATGTAACGATAATAGTCTAAAAAGGTGTTTGAAAAGCCTTGGAAAATTATCGTTTTCTAAAGCTTCATTTCTGGAGATTTTTGAGATGGGAACGTTTACTGCAAAACCTGCAGAAGTAAAGCGCGACTGGTTTGTTGTCGATGCTGAAGGTAAAACCCTAGGTCGTTTAGCGAGTGAAATCGCATTACGTTTACGTGGCAAACATAAGCCTATTTATACGCCTCATGTTGACACAGGTGATTATATTGTTGTTATTAATGCTGATAAGGTGCGGGTAACAGGGCGTAAGGCGAGCAATAAAATGTATTATAACTTTACTGGCTATATCGGTAATTTAAAATCTATTAGCTTTGAAAAGTTAATGGATAAAGCACCAGAGCGTGCTATTGAGCTTGCAGTAAAAGGAATGTTGCCTAAAGGACCTTTAGGTCGTGATATGTATAGAAAATTAAAAGTCTATGCAGGGTCTGAGCATAAGCATCATGCACAACAACCAATTCCTTTGGAAATTTAGTAACCCCTTGTAAATTTTATCAAGATAGAATTTAAGATTATAGAGATTATAGAGATTAAATAGAATGGCCGATACACAATACTACGGAACGGGGCGACGCAAGTCATCATCTGCACGTGTTTTTATGAAAATGGGAGCAGGTAATATTACTGTTAATAAACAGCCTGTCGATGAGTATTTTGGTCGTGAAACATCCCGTATGGTTCTTCGTCAAGCGCTAGATACTGCGGAAATGAACGATAAATTTGATATTATGGTGACAGTCAAAGGTGGCGGAGACAGTGGTCAAGCGGGGGCTATCCGTTTAGGTATTGCTAGAGCATTACTGACTTTTGATGAAGGTTTGCGAGGTGTGTTGAAAGCTGAAGGGCTATTGACTCGTGATGCACGTAAAGTTGAACGTAAGAAGGTCGGTTTACGTAAGGCACGTAGAGCAACTCAATTCTCTAAGCGTTAATATCACATTAACTTACAATTCAATGCTAGTTTAAAGTTTGCATTTTTCATAATGATTTTTTATAAAAAGCCACAGTATATTCTGTGGCTTTTTTGCATTTATAAATAAGCGTTAATATTTGAGTGATAGCTTGGTATAATAAATACGAAGTGAAATGTAGCAGTTGATCGAGAAGAATTAAGATTTTTGTTGCATTTTTGCAACACTGGTACTAAAATTCGTATCAATTCCGCTGGTTTTGTTGGAATAGCTGGAACTAGTTATCAAACTGGCTTTCAGATTAAAAGAATTATTTATATATTTATGACTAACTTTTTTAGGAGTCTCATGATGAAAAAATTGCTTGCAATCGCAGTAGCAGCAGGTCTAGCTGCACCAATGGCTGTAATGGCTGATACAACACTTTACGGAAAAATGAAAGTTTCTGTAGGTAGTAATAAAGATGCGGCTGGTGACAGTGTAACAACAGTAGAAGCTCACACTTCTCGTATTGGTGTTAAGGGCGCAACACCAATGGATAACGGTATGTCAGTAACTCATAAAGTTGAGTTCTCTACTAAAAATGCTATTGATAACGATGGTGGTGCTGCCCTTGGCGCTCGTGACGCTTGGGTTGGATTAAAAGGTGGCTTTGGTGAAGTTCGTGTCGGTCGTCATGCAACACCTTATGCTTTGGCATCTGATCCTCTTGATTTTATGAATGTTGGTGGTCAAAAAACGATAGAAGATGCCCCATTTCGCATCTCTAATGCAATTGCTTACTTAAAAGGATTTGGTCCTATTGGATTTGCAGCAGCCTATGTTCCTAAAGATCCTAACGGTAATGGTTTGGGTGTTGATGTTGTTAGTAGTTTAGTGAACTATAACAACAATGGTATTTATGCCGCTTGGGGATATCAAAGAGCTAAAGGCGGTCGTCCTGCTAATACTGTTGCTTTAGGTTATACAATGCCAGCGGGTCACAAGGTAGGCTTTGTATACAACAAAAAAGGTGACAATAAGAATACTGCACTTAACGGTAAATATAAGTTTGGTAAAGCTTATGTTCAAGGCGAAATTGGCAAAAGAAAAGATGTTGATGGAAGCTATAAAGTACTTGAAGCTGGCTATCAGTTAGGTAAGGGTACTAGCGTTTGGACTAGTTTTGGTAAAAATGATCTAAATAATGGCGATGCATCTCATGCTCGTGTAGGTATCACATCTAACTTCTAATTTTGATTAGATCTTTAGAGCTGAAAAAGCGAATATTCTTAAGCGAATGTTCGCTTTTTTTATACCTGTTAAAAATCGTTAGGCTAGGTTTGTTGTCTTTATGCTGAAATTATTTTTCACTGGATAACTTTCTTCTGTAGATATATAGTTGTTACTATTAGAATATTATAAAAATACCAAATAGTTTTCAACCATCTAAATAAAAGCTTATGCAAAAACGACTTTCGACCCAAGATTTTATACTTTATAGCTTTCTTTCTTTGATTTTTATTTTGATTATTGCAACGATGTATCAAATAGATCGTCAGTGGACAAAGTTATCAGAAACTGCTCAAGCGTTATCCGCACAGACAAAAGACGTGAGTCAGTTGCGAATTGAGATAAGCAAGCTTTCAAAAAAAATAGAGCAAGGTAGTTTTCAAAAACAAACTTCACTATCCCAGCCAATCACAGTAAAAAATAAAAATAAGGATGCTGATGATATAAAGGCCTTTAAACGAGCGAAGATTGCAAGTCAGCTTCCTGATTATGCGATGGGGGATTGGAAGGTTAATGCTTTTGGTGGTAATTTAAAAACAATTACAGCATTTATTTCTTCTGATGCGGATGCTTCAACCGTTCAAAGCTATGTTTTAGAATCTTTACTAACAAGAGATCCTGATACATTAGAATGGTCAGGTTTATTAGCAAAAAGCTGGGAGATTAGTGAGGATGGCTTAAAAATAACCTTTCAACTTAGAAAAAATGTTGTTTTTTCCGATGGCGAGCCGATGACAGCCAATGACGTTGTTTTTAGCTATAATTTTCTGATGAATAAAAAGATCAAAGCACCTGGAACACAGGCCTATTATGAGCCTTTAAAAGCAGTGATCGCAAACGGTGATTATGAGGTGAGCTTTGAATTTAAACGTCCTTATTTTGAAGCCATTGATCTTGCAGGTGGTTTAACTATTTTGCCTCAGCATTATTACCAGCCTTATATGGAAAAAACCGAAGAATTTAATGAATCAAAAAGTATACTCCTTGGTACAGGTCCCTATCGTCTTAGTAGTCCCAAAAGTTGGACTCCTGATAAAGGAAGTATTGAGCTAGTTCGCAATTCACGCTATTGGGGTGCAGTTCAAGCACCTTATGATAAAATTATTTGGAAAATTATTCAAAATGACAGTGCTCGTTTAACCACTTATCGTAATGGGGAGCTTGATGCCTATGGTGCGCGTCCTGTTGAGTATAAAAAGTTAAGGGTAGATCAACAGATAATGGATAAAAGTCAATATTTTGAATATATGCCACCTGTCGCAGGCTACTCTTATATAGGCTGGAATCAGGGCACTAAAGAGAAGCCAACTGTCTTTGCTGACAAACGGGTTCGTCAGGCAATGACCTATATCACCGATCGTGAAAAAATTATTAATGATATCTATCTAGGCTATGCCGAAGTGGCGATTAGTCCTTTTAGCCCAAGAAGCAAGCAGCACGATCCTTCCCTAGTGCCTCGCAAAAGTGATCTAAAAAAAGCTAAGTCATTGTTAGCGGAAGCGGGATTTGAGGATAAAAATGGCGATGGTCTTTTAGAAGGGTCTGATGGTAAAGACTTTGAATTTGAATTGGTTTATTTTCAAGGTAATGAAGATACTAAGCGTATGGTATTGTTATTAAAAGATATGTACGCAAGGGCAGGGGTTAAGCTCATTCCTAAACCGACTGAGTGGCCAGTGATGATTGAAAAGCTGGATAATAAAGATTTTACCGCGATCACATTGGGCTGGACCAGTGGTATAGAAACGGATATTTATCAAATGTTTCATAGCTCTCAAACGAAAACTAATGGTAATAATTTTATCAATTATAAAAGTGATGCATTGGATAAATTAATTGACGAAGCACGTCAGACTGTTGATGAATCTAAGCGTATGCCTTTATGGAAAAAAGCAGAGGCTATTTTTTATGAAGATCAGCCTTATACCTTCCTAAAACGAAGTAAGAGCTTATTATTTATTGATAAACGCTTTAAAAATATAGGAATGACAAAACTAGGCTTGAACAGCGGTATGTTACCGATAGAAACCTATGTACCCACTGTCATGCAAAAATACCACTAAATGTTAATCTATCTATTTCGCCGTATCTTATTGATGATTCCCACTTTGCTGGGTATTACTGTTGTGGTTTTTACTGTAATGGCATTAGCTCCGGGGGGGATCAGTTCCGACAGTTTAGTCAATGGCATGGATATGAAGCCTGAGCAAAAACAGGCTTTGCGTGATTATTATAATAAACGCTATGGTCTGGATGATCCAATGCCAGTTCAGTATTTGCGTTGGCTTAATAATGTCTCGCCAATCGGTTTTACCTTTAATGAGCAACGAGAAATAAACGGTTTTTCATTCACTAAAGGCTCTGATTTAGGGGATAGTTTCAATTATGGTCGTCCCGTTGCAGATCTTATTAGTGAGCGTTTACCGATTACTTTGCTACTGAATGTTATCACTATTCCCCTGATTTATATTCTCTCTATTATTATTGGTATGAATGCAGCGCGTGATAGGGGAGGGCGCTTTGATGTAACGTCCAATGTCATTATGTTAGCGCTATGGTCTATTCCCACAATGCTGGTTGGGGTTTTAATGATTGGCTTTTTTGCCAGTATTCAACATTGGCAATGGTTTCCAACTAGCGGATTAAGCGCTAGAGAAGCATCGGATATGCCCTTTATGCCGCACTGGTCATCGCTTTGGGATGTGGTAAAAGTCTTTGTTTTAATGATCTTGGGTGTTATTTCAGGCTATATGCTAAGCCAATGGCATCAAATAAAAACACGTATTGCCATTGCCGCATTAGTAGGAATAGGAATAGGTGCATGGATGGCTTATACCCATGCAAGTTTTGTACTTTTTAACTGGATTTTTTTCCCCCTTCTTGGTGCATTAACACTGGCTCTATTGGCATGGGTTAAGGTCGCGGCTTTCCGTGTGGGTGGCTTGACAATGTTTGGTGCAGGTTTAGGCTTAATGTTGGCAGTCCAAGTATCCTCTGATAATTTCGTGCGAGGTTTTTTGCTTGATCGTTCATGGCATCTGGTCTTGCCTATTATTGCACTATCCTATGGTGGTTTTGCAGTATTAGCTAAAATTATGCGTACCTCCATATTGGAAAATCTTAATGCTGATTATGCACGAACAGCTCGTGCGAAAGGCGTGGATGAATCTGATGTCTTATGGAAGCACGTATTTCGTAATAGTCTATTACCTTTAGTGACCATTTTAGCAAGTTTATTACCGAGTTTATTAGGTGGTGCTATTATTATTGAGGAAATATTTAGTATTGAAGGTATGGGGCAATTGGCTATTGAAGCAGTTAGATCGC
Organism: Thiotrichaceae bacterium; assembly: GCA_027008665.1. Classification (GTDB taxonomy): domain Bacteria; phylum Pseudomonadota; class Gammaproteobacteria; order Thiotrichales; family Thiotrichaceae; genus JAGLBW01. The sequence goes on from JALVEA010000028.1 coordinate 14,740, forward strand.
GTGATCGGGAAGTTGTATTATCCATCACCCTTATTACAGGATTACTCACTTTATTGGGTTATTTAATCTCAGATTTTCTCTATACACTGGTTGATCCGAGGATTCAATATGACTAATGGTATAAATACAACAAAGCATATGAGTGAATCCCATGGTAAGCGTATCTTACGTCTGACGTTTTCAGGTTGGGGAGCAAAATTAGGATTGTTTTGGATATTTTTGCTTGTTTTTGTTGCAGTTTTTGCGCCTTATCTGGCTAATAGTATGCCACTGATTGCGAGTGAAAAAGGTGTTTTAACGCTACCTATTTTGCGTTATACCACTGCCGAAGATGTGCTAATGCTCTCTACTTTTTTTGGTGTTTTATTATTATGGCGTTTAAAAATAAATCTTCTTAAAAAACTTTGGATATTGGTCATTATCGTTTTGGGTCTTACTTTTAGCGCACAAATACTCCTAACGCCACCTAAACTGATTGTTTATGATACATTTCGTGACAAAATTACTCATGAGGACTATGACTGGGTGGTGTTGCCTCCGATCCCATATTCTCCTAGAGATTATTTGCGGGATTCAGGTGATACAAGCTTAGAAGCTCCCTTATCTGCAGATAAACGCATTCACATTATGGGAACAGACGATAATGGAGCTGATGTTGCTAGCCGTATGATTCATGCTTCGCGTATTGCCTTAATTATTGGTTTTGTAGCCACAGGCATTGCAATGGTTATTGGAATTTTTATTGGCGGTCAAATGGGTTATTTCTCAGGCTGGATTGATATGTTTGGCATGCGTTTGGTGGAAATATTTGAAGCAATTCCTGTGCTGTTTTTACTACTCACCTTCGTTGCCTTTTTTGGGCGTAGTATTTATATGATGATGATTATCATCGGTATTACAGGTTGGACAGGCTATGCCCGTTACGTGCGTGCAGAATTTCTCAAATTGCGTAAACAAGATTATGTGCAAGCGGCCATTGCCAGTGGTTTGCCGCTACACTCGATTCTATTTCGACATATTTTACCTAATGGGGTTGCACCCTTACTGGTTGCTATTAGCTTTGGTATTGCCTCTGCTATTTTAACAGAAGCCACGTTAAGCTTTCTTGGTTTAGGAGCTGTTGATGCACCCTCATGGGGACAAATGCTGAATCAAGCGGTTAAAAGCTCAACCTTTAACTGGTGGATGGCCGCCTTTCCAGGGGGGGCAATTTTTCTAACCGTATTTGCCTATAATCTTATTGGTGAAGCCTTGCGCGATGCGATTGATCCGCAATTGGCAGGTCGGGTAGGAGTGAATTAATGACGGAAAACACCCCGCTTCTCAATATAAAAAATCTTCACACCTATCTACAAACAGGACAAAGAACCATTAAAGCGGTTGATGGTATTAGTTTTAGCCTTAAACGCGGTGAAACCTTTTGTTTAGTCGGTGAATCAGGCAGTGGTAAATCCATTTGTGCCTTATCGATTATGCAGTTACTACCTGCTGCTATTTCCTCGCATCCGAAGGGAGAAATTCTTTTTAATTGGTATAAAAATAATGATACTCATCAAGTTATCGATACTTTAACACTACCAGAAAAGGAGTTAAGGCAAATTCGCGGTGCGCGTATTGCAATGATTTTCCAAGAGCCAATGACTTCACTGAATCCTGTGTTTACCATTGGTGAACAAATTACGGAGGCGTTACAACTACATCATCCTGAGCTATCCGATACAGAGGCAAAAAAACGCTCAATTCTAGCAATGAAACAGGTGAGATTGCCTCAAGCGAGTACTCGCTTTGATAATTATCCACACCAGCTTTCAGGAGGGCAACGTCAGCGCGTTATGATTGCAATGGCATTGGCTTGTAAGCCTGATTTATTGATTGCAGATGAACCCACCACCGCCTTAGATGTCACAGTACAAGCTGAAATACTGCGTTTAATGCAAGATTTGCAACAACAAAATGGTATGAGTATCTTATTTATTACTCACGACTTTGGCGTTGTGGCACAAATGGCGCATCAGGTCGGCGTGATGAAGCAGGGTAAATTGGTAGAAGTAGGGAGTTGCAAACAGTTATTACATCATCCAAAGCATGTTTATACTAAAAAATTATTAGCTGCTGTCCCAGATAATTTAAGTAAACCGATTAAGGTCGATACAGATCAGCTAAAAAATAATAATAACCTAGTTGAAATTAGCAAACTAAAAGTTTGGTTTCCAATTCACAAGGGGTTATTTCGGCGGGTTGTTGATCATGTGCGTGCTGTTGATGAGATTGATTTAAATATCAAAAAAGGCACTATTATGGCATTAGTTGGGGAATCAGGTTGTGGAAAAACAACCCTAGGTCGTGCAATTTTACAATTAGAACTCCCTACCGCTGGGAGTGTAAAAATCAAAGGAAAAGAATTAGTGGGGCTAACGCCTAAAGAACTGCGACCACTACGACCGCAAATGCAAATTGCTTTTCAAGACCCACAATCCTCCTTAAATCCACGTTTACAAATCGTCACTACCTTGACTGAACCTATGTCTGTGCATGGTATAGGTGAAAATCAAGAAGATAGAATAGAACGTGCCGCACAGATTTTAAAGCAGGTACAACTAGAGCCTGATTTCCTTTGGCGTTATCCGCATGAATTTTCAGGAGGGCAACGCCAACGGATTGGATTAGCACGAGCCTTAGTATTAAATCCCGAGTTTATTGTCTGCGATGAAATTACTAGTGCGCTTGATGTCTCAGTGCAAGCTGAAATTCTGCAATTACTATTAGAAATTCGTCAACAAAAAGAT
>JALVEA010000029.1 GCA_027008665.1 Thiotrichaceae bacterium
ATATGATGCGTGTTGATAGCACGGCAGTAAAATATCATAAAGACGATAGCACAGGAAAATTTAAGCCTGAACTTGACCCTAAACATGGATTTAAACGTGAGTGGAATCTAGCTAAACTATTAGGTTCACATGAAAGCGCACACGTTGCTTTTACCCTCAGTATACAAGCCGTAATGGGGGCTTTTGTGATGCTAACCTTGGGAGCATGGACTGCTTTTCCATCCATTACCAGTTTAAAAACAAGCGCTGCTTTTATTCCTTTATTAATCGTTATGTTGCTATTAACCGCAACAGGTTTATTCAAACTTAATATGCATCTTGGTAAGCCACATCGTTTTTATCGTGGTTTTTATAATTTAAAAATGTCCCCTGTCAGTCGAGAAATTGCAGGTGTGACTGCCTTTTTTACGGGCTTAATGGGTTATAGTTTATTTGCTTTATTTGATAATCCCTTTAGTAATTTATTACAAACAGGATTCGCTTTATTAGGCTTAGCAGGGATTGGATTAGGCGGATATTATATGTATAAACTGTATCGTATCGAAGCGCGTCCCTATTGGAATCATTGGCATACAGGGGCTTCTTTTATTGGTACAGGATTAAGTCTTGGTGGTTTGCTAATTGCATTGGTCACACTTATTTTTGGAACAATGAATAGCGAATTATCCTTTATTTTGCTCGCGACAATCGCCTTAGGTTTAGTTATTGAAGGGATTGGTTTATTAGCCCATGCACGTGATTTAAAACCTGCAACTAGCGAAGGGGCTGCCTCCTTTTATGAACAAACGACCACCTATGGCTATGCCTACTGGTTGCGTAATGCTTTACTTATCTCTAGCTTGATTGTTGCTGTTGTGATGGCGTTATTATCTGGTATTAGCATCATCGCTTTTGCCCTTTTAGCATTAATGCTACTGAGTATGTCAATTATTGGACGCTCATTGTTCTATGTTTTAGTAATCCCAACCACCATGCCAGGTGCATTCTTCTGGAAAAACAAAGGCTTTGTAGAACATGCTCGTGAAACAGGTTTGGCTGATATGCCACAAATGGGTGTCGCTTATGAAAAACATCATAAATTTGATCTAAAAGAGCTAATACAAACCATAAAAGAAACCACGGCTAAAGACGCAATGGTACAAATAAAGCGTGTTTTTACGGGTTAGGGATTTTTGGAGACTGTGCAAGTATTTTTAGAAAAAGAAAACTTGTACAGTCTTTACTAGTTGTTATTTGCGTTTTAAATCTGATTCATTAACCATTTTCATTGCTTTTTCAAGCAAAACAAAAAAGGCTTTAATCTCACTGTTTTTCTTTTCATCTGATGGGTTATCGCCACATCTAGTTGCTATCTCTTGCTCTAGAAATAGCAACATGCCTTTGTTGTCCTGATCCCTATATAACCAATATTTAACCGCTGTTAGTAGGTGTTTTTGCGATAAATGGAAAATAATAGCCGCTAAACTCGCTAAGCCGATGGCTACTACCATTTGCTCTTTAACTAAACAGTAAATTGAAACAAAGTACAGTATACTAGTCAAAACAATTAAACACAGGTTTACCCCCCTTAAATACTGTAACAACAGTCTAAGCTGTGGATGAAATTGAAGAATTTGTTGTCGATTCATTTATATTAACTCAAGGTCAGTTTGTTGAGCCTGATTAGTGTCTAATTACGCATCAAGGTTATGCAATCTCTATTTTCCCAGTATTTATTTTCTTAGGGCTATTTTATTTTCATGCAAAATTTTCTTTTTAAATTTTTTCCTATCAATCGCTCAGGCAGAGACTTTGTAGTGGGGGATATACATGGAATGTTTAATAGTCTAGAGGAGTTATTGGATAAAATCTCCTTTAATCCTAAGATAGATCGAGTTTTCTCTGTTGGAGATTTAATAGATCGTGGTAAGCAGTCAAACCGAGTGCTTGAATTTCTTGATAAGCCTTGGTTTTTTTCTGTGATGGGGAACCATGAAAGTATGTTACTTGACGCCAGATTTTCTGAGTACAATCTTCATAATTGGGTAAAATACAATGGTGGCGGATGGTGGAAAAAGCTTTCTAAAGCGACTCAAGATGATATTTATTATAAAATTTCTAAGCTACCATATCTGTTTGAAATTGAAACAAAAATAGGTTGCGTGGGGGTTGCACATGCAGATCTTCCCTTTGGGAGAAGTTGGGTTGATATTGTAAGGGCAATATCAACTGATGATGATCTTAAGCAGTATATTTTATGGTCTCGTCAGCGTCATAAAAATATGCGACTGACTAACAGCACAAGTCCAATTAAAGGGATCAAATTAGTAGTGATGGGGCACACGCCCTATAAAAAACCACTGCATAGACAAAATATTGTTTATATTGATACAGGTGCAACCTATCAAAACGACGAGAGGTTGAGCACCCTTACTTTGTTACAAATACACCCTAGTACAAAGATGCATCAATATTCAACTTATAAAGAGCTTCAATACTTTAGTTAGTCTACATTTGACGGAGCACTGCTCTGATGCGGAGGGAACATATTGGCAATACGACTCGCTGTTGTATCTTGGAGTTGTGCAATTTGTAGTATTTCAGGACGACTCACAAATTCTGATAGAGAAATACCATCCAAAAACTCAAATAAGCGATCACTTAAATCGGCCCATAGCTTATGAGTTAAGCATTTATTGCCGCCATTACAATCTTTATTGCCTTTGCACTTAGTGCTGTCTAATGAGTCATCAACTGCAAGAATAATATCTGCAACACTGATTTGGTTTGATGGTTTTCCGAGTCTATATCCACCACCTGGTCCACGCACACCTTCTACTAAGCCCGCTCGACGTAATTTGGCAAATAATTGCTCTAAATAGGATAGTGATATCCCCTGACAATGCGAGATATCCGCTAATGTTACAGGTCTTTCTCGATCATGAATCGCTAAATCCATCATAGCAGTGACAGCATAGCGACTTTTTGTTGATAGTTTCATTTTTTTTCCTCATGTTTTCTCACCCAGTCCGTTATTTCTTTGATATTAAATGTTTTTATTGCTTGTTTTTTAAAAAATGAATACAAGCTTTGTAAATATTTTGGGTAAAAACAGAATAATTTTATGGGGGCGTATTAAATCCGACTAATTTAGTAGGTAGTATTAAAAAACCTAGTGTATTAGTCAAGATTAATATAGATCTATTTATTAAAATAATGCCCTTGTCGAAGGAGATAATTTGTCCATTTAAATAAGAAACGATTTAAACGCCAACGACAAATCAAGATGCTATCGGTATTTTTTTCCCATGCCCTGATATTTCTTTGTGTAAAATAACAGCTACGACTAATAACGTCGGCTTGACGAGAATCATGGTAGATCTGTATTTTTAAATCGGGACGTTTATCGTCTTCATCAAACAGATAAGTCATCACTAAAATGGTGGTATGATGAGAACGCTCTAAAATTCTTATACGCACAGGAACGTTATCAGCGGAAGGTAATGTTGATATTGATTCATCAGGCAGTGTTCTGATATCTCCACAAAGCAAACGAAGATGTATATAATTTACTTCATACATTTCCATTAAATCGGCAAATGATTGAGGTCGAGGAGCAAAAGTGGATTGTTTTTCTATCATCCTCTAAATATTGACATAAAGCAGAAAAATTCAATAACCTATATGAAAACAAGTAGTAAAAATAATATGCGTATCAATACAATAAGGATTAAACCCTTTAAAGATCAAAAGCCTGGAACATCGGGTTTAAGAAAAACAGTAAAGCAATTCCAAGTGCTTGATTATCTACAGTCTTTTATTCAATCTATTTTTAATAGCCTACCTGAGCTAAGAGATTCAACCTTAATTCTTGGTGGAGATGGACGCTATTTTAACCGTGAAGCGATTCAGATTATTTTACGCATGGCAGCGGCTAATGGAGTAGGTAGGATTATTCTGGGACAAGCAGGGATATTATCAACCCCCGCCGTATCGCATTTGATTAAAAAATATCAAGCATTAGGTGGCATTATACTTTCAGCGAGTCACAATGCAGGAGGGCCTTTGGGGGATTTTGGGATTAAATTTAATACTGCCAATGGAGGGCCAGCTCCAGAGAGTTTAACCGATGAAATATTTATTATTGCCTCTAATTTAAGAGAATATAAAATTATTGATATTAATCCTATTCCTATGGATAAAATTGGGCACTACAAACTAGGGAGTATGGAGATTGAAGTCATTGATTCGGTTGAAGATTATGCAAGATTAATGTCGAAAATTTTTAATTTTGAAAAAATATCAGCGTTATTGACCTCCGCTGATTTTTCGATGTGTTTTGATGCTATGAATGCTGTCACAGGTCCTTATGCTACTGCCATTTTAGAAGATCAACTAGGAGCACCTGAAGGCACTGTTATTCGTGGACAACCACTGCCTAATTTTGGTGGCACACATCCTGATCCTAATTTAGTACATGCTAAACAATTGGTCGAAACCATGTACCAAGAAGAAAATGCACCTAACTTTGGCGCCGCTTCCGATGGCGATGGTGATCGCAATATGATTATGGGTGATTATTTTTTTGTTACGCCCAGCGATAGTCTAGCGATTATGACCGCAAACGCACATCTTATTCCCGCTTATAGTCAAGGAATCAAAGGAGTTGCACGTTCAATGCCAACCAGTGAGGCGGTGGATAAAGTGGCAGAGAAATTAGGCTTAAACTGCTTTGAAACCCCCACAGGTTGGAAGTTCTTCAGCAATCTGCTCGATGCAAATGAAATTACCCTTTGCGGGGAAGAAAGTTTTGGTACCGGCTCTAATCATGTGAATGAAAAAGACGGTCTATGGGCTGTGCTTTTCTGGCTTAATATTTTAGCTGAAAAACAGGATTCAGTTGAACATATTGTACGTCAACACTGGGCAGAATACGGGCGAAATTATTATACACGCCATGATTATGAGAAATTACCGTTTAAATCAGCAGAGGCATTATTCAATAATCTGCATGATAATATTGAACAGTTATTGCATAAGCCCTTTAATCAACACACGATTATAACTGCTGATAGTTTTACTTATAAAGATCCTATCGATCAATCAGTGAGTGAAAATCAAGGTATTCGTATTATTTTTGATGACAGTTCGCGTATTATTTTTCGTCTCTCAGGAACGGGAACAGAAGGTGCTACATTGCGCGTTTATATTGAAAAATACGTGACGGATGTGGATCAATTTGAACTCGATACACAAGAAGCCTTAAAATCATTGATTCATATCGCTGAATTGATCGCAGATATAAAAGGTTATACAGGAAGAACAAAACCGACTGTTATTACTTAAGATTTTTTTCTTGCACAGCCTGAGTTGCATAGTATAGAAATGGAATTTCCGAACAGCGTTATCAAATTAGTAACGAGAAAAAAAGTGATGTAAAATATTATACATGAATTTTCATATATATAGGTTGCATAAGGTCTAAATTGTCTCATAAGCTAAGGATAGATAATGATAAAGGTTGGTATAAATGGTTTTGGTCGTATGGGGCGATTAG
>JALVEA010000030.1 GCA_027008665.1 Thiotrichaceae bacterium
GTACTGATTTTAATTTCAGTCTATTAAATTTATTATGCTCCATTAATAGCGCGGAAGTACTGAGGTAGTAAATAGCGAATTATTGGGGCGCTCATCATTGAGTACACAAGAAGGTGTAATCTTAATAATCTATAAATATAGACTAAAGATGTGTTAAATGCCTACTTATCTATTAGCTATATTTATCAAAGTTATAATTTTTAACTATTTCAATTGGTTGATTAACTTAAAACAATATATTTTTAAGAGCAAGGACTCAGGATTAAGTTCCAAAGCTTATTGTTGCGTTTTTCTTTTTTTAGTCAGCCATTCTAGGATTCTTTGATCGATCCAGTAGTGCGCTTTTCCTGGAAATTTTCCGCCAATAAAACCGACATGACCGCCTGTATTAGAAAGTTCTAATTCTACATTATGAGGTAATTCATTTGCTGTAGGGGGCGTACTAGGATACATAAAAGGATCATTTTTAGCATGAAGAATAAGTGTTGGTATTTTAATAGCTTGAATAAATTGTCGACTGCTACATTGTTGATAGTAGTCTGTACTACTTTTAAAACCATGCAGTGGTGCGGTGACATGATGATCAAAATCATAAAAGGTCTTTAGTTTTTTGATATTAATAGTCAAAGGTGAGGCGATAATGCGAAACTTATCTTGGTATTTTCTTTGTAAACGTGAGACTAAATGCATTTGATAAAGTTTAGAAAAGCCTTTGTTCATTCTTTTTGCAGCATCAGCGAGTTGAAAAGGTACAGATACTGCAATAGCTGATTCCGTTGCTGCTTGAGATTGTTGTTCACCTAACCATTTGAGTAAAACATTTCCACCCAAAGAAAAGCCAATAATGGCATGTAGTTTACGTTGATGCTTTTGCGTTAGATAATCAACAATAAACTGTAAATCTTCTGTTTCACCACTATGATAACTGCGTGGCAAGGTATTGGGTTCACCACTGCATCCACGAAAATGCATAAAATAAATACCATAACCTGCATCTTCAAGTGTTTTTATTAATGGTTTTGCATAGGGAGACGAGAGTGAGCCTTCTAGGCCGTGTAGTATTAACACCAAAGGTCTATTATTTGTTTGACCTGTAATATTTTGAGTAACTCCCAAATCAATAAAATCACCATCGTTCAGTGTGATGCTGAGATTATTGAGCTTTAGCTTAGGTGTTCTACGAAAGAAAGTAGACCAGAGTGTTTGTAAATGCGTGTTGGGTAACCACCAAGCAGGTTTGAATTTACTTTTTATGATTGGCATAAAAGACCTTGACTGAATATAAAAGACGTTTTAAACAATTATTGAAAACGTTTAGACAAGGTAGGAAAGAGGTTAATCATATCTTTTATGATAAGTGCGTCGTTTCCCCGCTCGTTGGGTAATAATCCCTTCAATCTGCTTAGGGCTTTTAATTTCGAAAGTTTCGTAAAGATCATTTAAGGGTTCAAGAAAGTAACGTTGATCGATAATGCGTAGTCTACGGAAAATATATTCGTCCTTATTGTCTTTAGCAAACACATAAGAGCCATCACGGTAGACATGACTAGGGTCAATAATAATAATGCAACCCTTGGCAAATTCTGGTTCCATGCTATCGTCTAAAGTGCGTAGAGCAAAAGGTTCTGATTCTGAACAACTGCCACCATCGCCCATATTTTGTTTAAAAGCATCTTGAATCTGTATTTTAGTTTCTTGCATGGGGAGATTCCATTATTGATTACGACTAAATTCTGTTTTTTGCATATAACTTTGTGGCACATACCAACTCAGTTTCTGATGTAACTGTACTACTTCGCCAATAATGGTGAGGGTGGGTGCGCGCACTCCTGAATTTTTAACCAGTTGAGGTAAACTGCCAACGGTGCCAATATGAACCCGCTGATTGCGCGTTGTACCTTGTTCAATTAATGCTGCAGGCATATCGGATGACATGCCGTGCGCTTGTAGCTGTTCGCTGATAACACTAATACCTGTTAATCCCATATAAAAGACAAGGGTGTGGCGAGGTTGTACTAATTGCTCCCAGTTCAGATTAATTGTGCCGTCTTTAAGATGACCAGTCGCAAAAGTAACCGATTGTGCATGGTCACGATGTGTTAGTGGAATACCTGAATAACTTGCACAGCCAGCAGCCGCAGTAATACCAGGGACAACTTGAAAGGGTATTTGATTTTCTGCCAGCGTTTCGATTTCTTCACCACCGCGACCAAAAATAAAGGGATCACCGCCTTTAAGACGCAATACACGTTTGCCTTGTTTAGCTAACTCAACTAGTAAATCATTAATTTTATCTTGAGGCACTGCATGATTATCTTTTTCTTTGCCAACATAATAGCGTTCAGCTTCCTTGTTTGCCATGGCTAAAATAGGCTGTGAGACTAAACGGTCATAGACCATCACATCCGCTTGTTGCATTAATCGAAGGGCTTTAAAAGTAAGCAAATCAGGGTCGCCAGGTCCTGCACCGACTAAATAGACTTCGCCTATTGAGGGTTTAGCTGTCTTTGTCTCTAATAATTGATTCAATAATTGACGTGCCGCATCGTCTTGACCTGCATAAACAAGCTCTGAAAAAGTCCCAGCAAGGGTGGTTTCCCAAAATTGTTTACGTTGTTGCTGTTGAGGAAAATGCGATTTTACTCTAGGGCGATATTCTTCTGTAATTGCGGCTAGGTGTCCACAGGCAGATGGAATTAGCGTTTCCAGTTTCATTCTTAATCGCCGTGCTAAAACAGGCGATGCCCCCCCTGTTGAAACGGCAATAGTAACAGGGGAGCGATCAAGCACTGAGGGCATAATAAAACTGCTTTTATCAAGATTATCAGCCACATTAACAAGGATACCTTGTTCTGTTGCTAATTCGGCAATTTCAAGATTAACATTAGCGTCATTAGTGGCCGCAATAAGAAGCATATTATTGTCTATATCAGATGCTTGGAAGTGACGAGCAATATGAGTAATTGTTTTCTCAGCGACTTTTTTTTGCAAGGCATCACATAGTTGAGGCGATACAAGGGTTACTTTTGCGCCCGATTTAAGCAAGGCCTTAATTTTACGATTAGCAACAACGCCGCCACCGATAACCGTGCAGTGGCGTTCTTTAAGGGTAAGAAAAATAGGGAAATGTTTCATCTTTAGCTAACGTCTCTTTTTACGGACTGGATAGGTAACAATATCTTTAACAATATCACTATAGGGTAGTTTTTCCACACTTTCGTATTTTAGCAAAGTAGCGACAACGGTTTGATGAATATTGTGTACAGTTACCCCGATTCGGGGTGGTGTTTCTTTATTTTCAGGAGTGACCAATTTTTGCAGACCGAGCATTCCGCCTGCTTGCACTCTTAATTCTTTATTATGTGGCAATGGTCCATCTACTGTAATAATTTTAAGAGCAAAGCGTGATTTATTACGCAGAGTCTCCAATAGCAAGGAGCAATCTGCTAATGCTTGTTCTGAACCACACGCAATACCTTCACGAGTGGCTATCAAAAAACGCTGTTTCAGTTCACAATCACAATGGCGGTTATTGAGTGATTTTTCAAACACACAGCGGTTAGGATTTAGTGCGTGATAAACTTTTCGGTATTGATCTTCATCCATACAAAATATTTATTTTTCCCACTCCATCGTGACGGTTTCAGGGCGTTTTTCCATTAGTAATTCTTCAGCACCAAGTTGTGTGACGGCATGAACTAATTTAAATGTAATTGCGCCATCAATAGGAACGGTTGCACGTTGTGCGCGGGTGAAATTACGCGCATCTTTATAGACCTCAAAGGATTCTAGGTATTCAAGATTTTTTAGAATAGGGGTTGGATTGGTGATTTTAAATACATAATAAGGCATGAGCGGTATTCTCTTTAGTTATTTAATCATCGGGGGAGTATTATGACATAAGTATATCAGTTTTTGCTAATAAAGGTTCTGTTAGTGGGTTTAATCGTTTCCGCATCACTTTTCCAACAGACTCATTTCCACTAAAAACAGGGGTTAAGGTATTTTCTCCAAACTGTGCTAATAACATTAAGGCGGAAAATTTTTCAAGGTACTGTGGTTCTAGCACGGTTAATAAAGCATTTAACGCATCAGAATGTTGATCTGAAATTTTAGAGTAGAACTCGGTACGTTGTAATGCGATTTCAATACTGTGAGCGCCTCGTTTTTCAGGGAAGGGTAAATCAAAAAACTGTTTAATAGCGCTAAATAAAGAGATAACAACATCTTGATCGACAGGTTTTTTAAGGGCATTTTTTAATGTTTGCAACCATATTTGTCCTTCTTCAGATAACGCATAACAAAAAGCATGGGCATAAGGATTATTATTATCCAGCAACGTTTGTAATTGTTTTTTTAGGGGAGGGTGGTCATTAGAGGCTTTTTTATTAATGGGTATTTGTTGAGGATCGCTATGAAGAAAGCCAACATAATAAGGATTGCGGCGTTTAGCTCGCGTCCATAGTTCTTTTTTTTGTTGCGAGCTAATTAGTTCACCTTGTAAGCAGACGCGAACCATATCAACTGCATTAACCTGACATTCTTCAAAGGGTAAAAACTCCATTAAAAATTCTGCTAGTTCTTTTCCTAGCTCACCCGCAACCACATCAGGATAAGTCATTAAGCGACGCGCTACCTCAATAGTTGGGTTCGCCCACCATGCGCGCACCCCAATCTCGTGGCTAACAGAAGGCGAATAAACAACGGCAATCACCGCCTCAGGCTCACCTAATAACAACATATGTTTTAAAGTGTTATCTGCATGACCCATACGTGTCCATGTTTTAATATAAACAGGATAGCCACCTGGAGAACCCGTGATTTTTATTGATAATAATTCACGTACCCAACGTAGATACTGATCATCATTCACGGTCGGATTCAATACAACCTTCGCTTCACCTTTGTCTGTCAAGGCATGAACGGTCATACTACTTTCATTAATACGAATCGCTTTTAATGGTTGTGCTAAGAGTACATTAAGACGCAGATTATCCGCATTTGATAATTGCATAGTATAAAATCCTCAGTCCTTTGATCTTGTTTTGGGTGTTCAGAGTCTATACTTTTTAACACCTCTGGCAAAGATATAAGTAGGTGCTTAGCAATTAATGGCGAATAACAGTAAAAACAACTACCTTGCTTTTCATAATATCTTCACCTGTTGCGCCTTTGATAATGGCATAAACAGTGTGTTCCCCACGGTCTAAATTACTTAAATTCACCATTTTCAAATCACCTTCAGCCATTTGCTTGCCGTCCAAAAAAACATGAAGTTTATGTTTGCCTAATAATTTGGGTTTCAACGCTAATATCACCGTTACGTCCCCATTATTAGCACGAATGGCTTGTTTATTTTTAGGTGCGATAATAGAAAAGTTGCTATAAATTACTTTCTGCTGTTTTTTTTCTTGCCCTTTTTCTTTTGCAATTAAAACAGGTTTATAAAGTTTGCCATAATCTTTTAAAATGGTTAGCTGAGGAAGAACAACGACTTTAGCCTTGACTGACTCAGGCGGAGAGTCCCCATAATGAACCACTCCTTTTGAATCTTTCCAACTAAACACTGTGTCTGCAATCACTGCCGAAAAAAATAAAAAACTTATCGCTACTACTATCCAATGTCGCATTTGTATCGCCTTACTTTATTGACTATAAACCCTTTATCGTATGATGATCTTTAAATGGAATACCATTATTTTCCGATAAGCACGAATACTTTTAGAGCCTGTTTGCTCAGGTAACTACACCCTGAGCGGAGTCGAAGGGTACAATGATTGCTGTGGAAAACTATATATGAGCTTAATTCGTTTTATGTGGTGCCCGTTGTGTCTTGTCTTTTTGCCCCCAAGAACCTGCCCAGAAAGTACCGTTATGATAATAATAGAGTTTATTATCAATAATGATACTGCGATCTTCATTATTCCAATACCAGCTCGTTTGTTTTTGCTGAGGAGGGAGGAGTTGACCGACATGGGTGATCTTTTTATTGCTAGTATTCACTTCAAACTGATGCAGTCCATTTTCGGTTGTATAACGATCTGTATTAGTGACAAGGGATACAGGTAAGGAGACGCGTGTTATTGGACTATTACGCATTTTCAAACTAGTAAAAGCATGGTGATTATTATTTGCAGGGCTGTAAGTGCCTGCTTTACCTAGATGAATTTTATCAATTTCACGCGGATTTTTAGGGTTACTAATATCAAATAATGAAATTTTCAAACCCTGTACTCTGCCTTTTTCATTTGCTTTTTCCCCAACACCTAATAGTAGGTTCTGATTAATAGGATGTAAATAATCAGAAAAACCAGGAATCTCTAATGCTGCCACTACGCGCATTCCTCTAGGGTTTCTCATATCCACCACATACAGGGGATCGGTGCGTTTAAAGGTGACAAAATAGGCATAATCATTAAATAATCTTACCCCATAAAGTTGCTCGCCTTTTTTACCTAATGCCTTAGGTTGATTTCGATTAGGTAAACGCGATAGTGTAATCAACTGTTTATTATGCGGATGCTCAGCTAAAGCGGTTAGAATAACGGGTGAATTTGCCGCAGGATCAGCATATTTTCTTTGATTATTTCGATTACTAGTCACTACTCTTAGATTTCCCTTATTGTCCTCATCTAACTGAAATGAATTAGCACGCCAATTAAAATTGCCTAGCACCCCTCCTGAACCCCGATAATCAAAACCATTTTCTTTATGAAAAGCAAATTTATGAATAATCGTCTTAGACAAATCAGGAGGAAAACGTAAGTTATTTAAGTTTTTGAGTTGCTGTCCGTAATAATCAAGACTGATATAAAGTGCCTTATTAGACGCATAAATCGTACCACTATACCCAAAATAATTAGAGGTTTTAAACTCGAATGATTTAGCATTTAAGTCAATAGCGACCAAAGTTGTCATTAAATAACTATTTATTTCACCCGGATTGAATAAAAAGCCATTTGCATTCATCAACGGTTTAACCGCAGATTTGCCCAATACACGGTAATATGGCAAGGCTTTTTCAATCGTCCACTTTTTTATTTCAGTGATCATTTCCTGCTTAACTTTTTCATATTCAAGCTCTGTCATTTTCTTAGGTGTTTCAAGGTATTTATAGGTTGAAGGAAACGCAAGCCCATTTCCCATCAGCACCATATAAAGTTTGTTGCCAATGCGGCGTGTTGTTTTTGAATACCCTTCCATTTTCACATGCTCAATTACATAAGGTTTTGTTTTATTGCGAATATCTAAGGTGATAATATGACTGTTTCCCAACCAGTATGGGGTATTTTTTCTTAGTGCATTTCCATAGCTATCGCCGAGAACGATTAGGCGATTTTTCTCAGGGATTAAATACATACCTGTTAATCGAATATTTTTTTGAAAACCAATCGTTGCTATCTGCTTTGCTTGTTTAGAATCGGATTGGGTATCAAAAATACGAATACCAGAGGCTTTATGATCTGAATTATTATTGCTAATTGCAAATAAATAACGACCATCTGTTTTTACAAGATCAGCCTCATCCACGCCTTGTTCTTGAATATTTGTCGAAGAAGCCTGTGGTTTTGCCAATTTTTTAGCCCTTGCCACTGGCACAACTGATCTCATCGGCATCCCTCTTCTATAAACAGGTCGATTGGGACAGTTGTGAGTATGTGAATGATTACGTGCACCATAATGCTTGTGATCTATCGCTTTAGTACAACGCCAAATTGCATAATGATGATGGGTTTCTTTATCAGTATAAGGTTGCGGATTATCTATTTTTATTTTGCCAATAAGATAATTGTGAATCTGTGTATTAAGCTCTTGACTTGAAAGCTGTTTTAAATAACCTTCCTTATTACTAATCGCCTCTGCATATACAGAATTTGAGATTATAACAACAAAAGGCAATAGCCATTTTAGAATGTTAATCTTCATATTTTCTCCCTGTTAATTATTGAATCCTCGTTTCTAAAGACCTGCTAAATTCCGGTCTTAAAATTTTTTATACAGCATATTACTAGTATAGGCGTAACATTGGTTAATAGTATTAACTTATAAAAACAATTGCCTTTATTTAGGAGGTTTGTTGCGAAAAAACATAATTTCATTATATTTATCAATAGATTGGTTTGTTTTTTGAGCTAAAACTTGAGATGATAAATGATAAGTGCTATGTTACCCTGCTTTATTAGTTGGGTGGATTGTTTGTATGAATATGGAAGAGTCGTTAGGTCTGAATAAAAACTTTGATCATCCTGAAAAAGCTCGAAAGCAACTACAGTTGTATATTAATCTTAAACTAGCATCGACAGGGCAGCCAACAGGAAAGAGTGGCGACGCTGAATTTATGTCCATCGCAAGTGATCTGTTAAAGAGTTATCAGGAAAAAAATAGGCGCTTACATGATTATCAATGTCCTGTTGATGTTCGTATCCAAAATTTTCTCAATCAATATTTAGCTGATTGTGAAGATGAAACTCCAAAACTACCATCGAATACTTTTGTTTTAGATCGCCATGGTGTTGCGCGAGAATTATCTATTCCAGCCGATAGTGATGAGTTTATCTCTGATATTATTTCTAGTTATCGTATTCGCCAAGGGGTTTTGCATAATCCTATCAATGATCGTCGCACCACTAAAGGTTCTTTTCATATTGCTGAGGGTGGTTTGCCGATTCCAGGGGATAAAAAAGCCGTCCCTAAAATAGCTTTTTCACGTCTTTTAAAAGCTGCACTGAATCCGCCTGATGAATTGCTTCAGTTACCTTTTACTGCCGATGAAAAAGAAAAGGCAAAGTTGTTTGTATCATTATTACTGCGGCCTACTGTTTGCCCTGAAATACCGACTATCTCTTCTGAAAAAAGTATGGAGATTCGTTTTTTTGCACCAGGGAACTTGGTAAGTAACCTTGATTTTGTTGAAAGTATTTTTGGTAATGCTGGCAATCCATACCTTGCAGAATATGATGCCGCATTGGATATAGACCACTGGTCTGGGCATACAGGTTGCGTTATTCTTGCACCACATATTAGAGAATTAACGAAAAAGGAATTAGGTTTACCTCATTATGATGATGCCACCGAGGCGCAACGCAAGGATGGTATGAGTTGGAAAGAGGAAGATGAAAAATATAATGACGGTGACGCATTTAAAATAACCTGCCGCACAGAAGAGGGGATTATTGTTACCATCTTGGCTGATAATTATTATGGCTATTGTAAAAAAGAAGTCAAAACACAGCTTAGCTATGCGACCAATCTTTATGGTTTAACAGAAGAAGAACATGCAGGTGGTGCGCTGGCAATACGTCGTCGTAATCATGGTGAAGAATATGGTGTTGATCGTAAAACTCGTCTTGATCCTAAAAAATATAATTTTGCAGAAGTTGTAAAAGTCTATGGCGAAATTATGGATGTTCAACCAGAGGGGTATGCGATTGATAAAAAATACCCTGAGGTTATCTATATTCCCACTGACATTCGTATGAACCTGCAGGCACAGACTATTTGTTGGGAAAATGAAAATGGCAAACAACAAATTAAGTTACAACCAAATAAAATTTATATGCAACCTTGCGGTTATAAGGTTGAAATGGAACAGCATCCTGCTGCACCCTCATGGCGATTGATTGGTACAGAGGCAGAGGGGACTTTCTGTCATAAACCCTGTACGGTATCAGGCGGTGGTAAATCTGAAATCTCTAAATCTCTCAATGATGCCGTTATCTATGGCACAGTTTATGTAGAAAACTTTAAAAAAGATATGAAGCAGGTTGCTGAAATTTTTGAACGTGATTATAGCGATCATTTATTGCCTAAATTTGCCGATGAAGATAGTGATCCTAGCAGAAAACCCCTAAATCCTAAACGTAGCTTAGGTTCTGTTATCCGATTATTAACCCCTTCATCAAGCAATAGGGAAGAATTCAATGCTTGGTTAAAGACCATTCCACCGCATATTTTATCACAGGTATTTGTTATAAAGCGTATGCATCAGCCTGAGTGGGGAGATAATTGGCTCAAACATTTTCATGTAGATGTGATTAATGGTAAGCCAGCACATGCTTTAAAATACGATGGTCGTGATCTGGTTGCCTCCTATTTGCGCGTGGGTTTAGGTAAAAATGGTAAATGGCGCAACTATAAAGTTAGACAGGATTTTATAGCAACTGAAAAAATCCAAATGGAAGATGATATTAGTGCTTCAGTGGTTGTTAGTGCTAAAATTTTGCCTAATTTATCGCCTAAATCAACCACTAATCCTAGCCTTAAACTGGTTAAAAACTGTGAATATCGTTTATTTCAACGTCCAGATGAAGCCATTCACCGTGGTTTTGATACTCAAACTGAAATTGATATGGCACAGCCTGATAATTTCATTGCTAACTATGAGCCATTAATAGGCGAAAAGCTTGAGATGCTAGTTGAAGATGTGGTGGAATTCCAAAAATATACCCCACCAATGCGTGATTTATTGCAAGCCGCTTATGATCAAGGCAATCAGTATGTTGTCTCCTCTGCTGATCCACGCATGATGGCAGATGGACCAAGCCAGAATCCACGTTATTTACAGTTACGTCCTGATCTTCAAAGACCCGTACGAACCTATATTGCAGAAATGGGCGCACGATTTAAGCGTCTAGTTCCTCTGGGGCAACCAATCATTAATCCTGTCAATGCGGTACTCACAGGTCGTCGTAACAATCCTGCAGAAAACGGGATTCGCCCACTAGCAGTCTATAACCCGATTCACTATCAAGAATTACCTGAATTATTTATGGACTTTATCTGTAGTGTCACGGGTAAATCGCCATCAACCACAGGTGCAGGTAGCGAAGGCGCTTTGACTAAAGGACCTTTTAATGCCTTGCGTCCAACTGCTGATCTTAATAATACCTTGGTTTCCTTTATTCTTACAGGCTACGCAGGTTTCTCAAGTGCCGCAGGTTATATTGGTGCAAAACTACGGGTCGATCATGATATTAGTTTATTAGTTCCTGAAATATGGGCGCGTTTAAACGAAACTGAGCGAGATCCTAAGTTTTTAATTGAAAATGATTATTTAGAGAAAATTGAGAATTTTAATTACAAGGGTCAACGGGTTAAAGCCAGTCGCTTGGGTTATCGTATTACAGAGCGTTTTATCTCTGCTTTTCTAGGTAGAATCTTTGATAATCCAGCGGTTGTCTTTGATGAAAAAATACTAAAACCTGAAACTCAAAATGAAGATGAATACGTTGACGGTATTAATAATATTGTAGAAGCGCAACGAGTTGTGGCACAAGGTTATCTTGATGATGGCAGTATTAAAGATGCTTGTCCGCCACTTAAAGCAATACTTTATATTATGGCAAAAGGTGAATATAAGGGCAGAACTATTCAGCATCAGGAGATTAGAGATTTATTCAAGCGTGAGACAATGCTGAAATCAAACTGGTATCAACAACGCCTAAAGACAAAACAGAAGCGTGAAATAGAATTATGGAAAAAGCATTGTAAGAATCTACAAGATTTTATGGCAT
This sequence comes from Thiotrichaceae bacterium, assembly GCA_027008665.1. Lineage (GTDB taxonomy): Bacteria > Pseudomonadota > Gammaproteobacteria > Thiotrichales > Thiotrichaceae > JAGLBW01. Next base: position 11,514 of record JALVEA010000030.1, read on the forward strand.
TAGAAGGGCATGATGATGTTATCGAATCGCTTAAAATTCAAACTCGCCTAGATACTGCTAAACGACAATTAGAAATCGTTAGCCAAGCAAGTTATCTGGATAGTTTAGAAGGAACAATTGGAGCAGACCCTTTAACAGTTTCACTGGATAATTAAGGCTCTGCCTCACCTAATGGCATCGGGGAAGAGCCAAGCTAAAGCATTGCTTATTTTTAGCCAGAACGGGTTTTGTAAACCCGTTTTATTCATCATTGTGAATCTTAACAACTTCCATCAAATGAACAGGCAATATCATAATCAATTCCTGATTTATTTGAGCGAACGGGTCTTTTATTGTTTTTCATCTGCACAGAGTGGCTACATTTATCAATAGTCCACCCACTCATATCACCATTAAGATCAACTTGATTCCATTTTTTATGATGTTTTAGTCTTAGCGTATTTATATTTTGTCGTATTGCATTAGCAATGCCGTTAAGTTGTTGGCAACGTTGTCGATAATAAGATGATTTTGTGGATGAAAAATCAAAACTAACTAATAAGGCTTTTACCGCTATGGTTGGCACATTAGTTTGGATAAAAGAATAATCTTGAGTGCTTAAATCTGAACGTTCATATTCAGTCAAGAGGGAAGGATCATTTAAAGGGACAAAATGCACCTGTTGTAACATTGCTTGGACACTTTTTTTTGAGGTGTTAAAAAGATTACTAAAACCAGGGCGAGGCTTTCCTGCAACTACAAACACAGCATCCGCCTTATTTTTTAAGACTAATTTAATCCCCTCATTGACGGCAAGATTAAGACGCTTTGCAGGTTTAACCCCCGTTATTTTTAAAATATTCCAAGCAGTCATATTAGTGCCACTGCTTTTAGGTCCAACGACAATGGTTTTACCTTGCAAATCGTTAAGAGTTTGTATTTCTTTGCGTGCAAATAAATGCACTTCTTCATTATAAAAAGGAAAAATAAGGCGTAAACGTTTTGCGGCTCGTCTAAATTTTGGATTGCTACTTTTGCTTAAATAACCCAAAACATCCGACTGCACAATCGCAAAAGCTGCGTTTTCACGCGACATCATGCGCTTAATATTATCAATAGACCCTTTTGAAGGGCTGACTAAAACATAGGTACCCGATTTTTTACTAATAGCAGCAATATCTTTCCCAAATTGTAAATAAGTCCCTGTTTTAGACCCCGTTACCATACCAATTGGCTCGGCAGACAAGGGATGTGTAAAAAGGAGCAATAAGAAAATAGTAAGATAATTTAAGCGCATAAAACCTCCATCATTTGATAGTGAGTAGGACTAAATAATCTACTAGCAAGTTCCATCTAGGCTACAATCTAAATCAGTATCATCAATGATGTTATCGCAATCACCTTTGAGGCTACAATCTAAATCCGTATTGAGGTTATTTTCTGTTTTATACGGCATTGTTTCCAACCACTCCCCATTTTTACAATGATCGCTATTGCTACAAAATTTGACGCGGATAAATTGCTTTTTTGTTATCTCATCCATCTCTATTTCTCTAAGCTTTCTTCCTTGTTTTTTTATCTTTTCAAATAGGTGGAAATACTTCTTTTTATTGCCTGCATACTGTTTAAGATTGAAATCAGAACGAAGAAAAAAAAGATGCTTAATAAGGGTGGATGCTGTTTTTATATCATTTTCCTCAATAGCAATTAAAGCAAGATAGAGATAAGAACTTAAAAGCTGGGGACGATTTTTATCCTTTATTGCCTGTTTTTTTATCCCTTGAAAAATAATTTTAGCTTGAGTAAAAAATTGATGATTAAAACAATTGATACCCTCCTTAAGAGTGAGAGTAGTTGTATCACAGTTTCTTTGGGGAATTAGTTCTGTATTGCCACTGGTAGATGGAACGGGAAAAGAAGGTGGAAGGGTAAATTGACTTTGATTGAGGTTTTTTTTGCTGTGTATACTACCTTGGATGATGCCCAAAAAAGTTAAAAGCACCCCTATGATTAGCATTGCTGTAAATTGATGGGATATCGCCTTATCATCGCTCCTCCCTGTAACTCCAACCATCCCTATCATTCGCCTTCCCCATAATATCTACCCCACTATAAGTAATATATTCCATATCTCCTCGCTCTTGCACCCTATTTTTCAAAATATCTTAAAAAAAGATCGAGCTTTTTAGGAAATCTCCTTCAAAAAAGAAGACTTGTACATCAACTACACCCGATAACTAGCAACCAAAATAAAAATAACGTATATTTATATTCAGAAAATTATCTATAGACGTTCACTTATTAAAATTCATCTTGAGAATTGAAAAGCTAAAGCTTTCATTCCTGTTATCAGGAAATTATTTATGTGAAAAACTATAGCTGCTTTTAATCAGGAAAAAACTCTGTTTTTAACTCATTAACCGAGCTTTTAAAGGTTGCGTAAGATTCTGTTGCAACATCTCGCATAGTGGTATTAGATGTTTTTGATATCGGTTTATCCAATGTGCTACAAGCGGTGATAAATAATAGGGATAGAAAAATAAGATTCTGTGCTAATTTGCTGATATTTTGATTCATACTCGGGGCTCTTTAAACTTCAAATTTTAATGTGACTAAAATAGAGGATCTTAAAATCTATCTATAAAAATTTGCTTTTTATCAAAAATGAAATTTTCAATGAAGAAATATAGTTAAATAATAATTAATCCACTTAAAAGCTAGGAAATTCTGCGTATTTTGAAAACACCTAATTCTCTTAACACAACGGTTGCAAAACTTCCTGTGGGTAGGGAAAAATTTAAAAACAGCTTATCACCTTTAAAATTGTATTCAAATTCATTAACAATTAAACGCAAGGAGCGACGTTCTTGTTTTAATCCGTATTTGATCAAACCATTAGCTAAGTGTTTAAAATTATTAGCTATATTTTGTTCTAGTATTGCAATATCCCCTGTTGTCAATAACGCTCCTTCACCCCATAGCGCTCCTGTGGGGTGAATATCTCCTTGCTGAGTTCTTGCTTCTAAATTGGAATCACCATCATCTGCAAAACAGGATTGACTGCCATTGAGCATAAAAACATCACCTGTTTGGGCTTGATTCCAGCTTCTTTGTTGTATTCGTTGGGAGAGAATATGATTAAAAATCCATGAACGGGCAGCGGATAGAAAGAGACTTCTTTTGGTGCGTGATTTAAGTTTAAACCCTGTATGAAACCAGTTTTCTGCACTTTTTATATTATATAAATCATGTCCAAAGCGTTGTTCACCATAATAATTCGGAACGCCATTTGTTTTGATTGTTTCACATAGTTTTTTAGCTTGTTCAATATCACCTGTCAGGTTGCGAATAATCAAAGAAAAATGATTACCTTTAGATGCGCCTCGACGTAGTTTCCTATCATGACGTGTTTGTTGTAATACTTTAATACTTGCGGGAAGTTGTGGTTGCCAATCGGGAGCTTCTCTGCCTGGCATCTGTACACTAAACCATTGTGTTGTGACTGCATTGCGATCTTTCATTCCTGCATAGCTAACATCCCTTTTTCGTACCTTGGCTATTTTAGCTAATAAACCTGCTACCCAGTCTGTGTTTTCACCTATTTTTTGTATTTGTAAAAAAACATGCTCACCTGTGGTCGAAGGGGTAAAGGAAGCTATTTCATCAACTTTAAAATCATTAGGGGTGGTTTTAATAATGCCGCTCAATAAAGCATCTGTTTTGTGACTAAGGGCTTTGTTAAAGCGGTTCATATTGCTACTTTTCTCTCTGCAACTGTTTGTGCTACTTTATCACGTAAATAGATAGGTTGCGCTTCTTCTATATTAACGGCTTTCCCTTGCTTCCAGTCTTCAATGGCTAATTTTGCAATAGACTCTGCTGAGGGGAGGATATTATTGATTTTTATGAATTTTTGATTAGTTTCAAGATCCAATTGTGGTGCGTATTCATCCCACCCACTGCCTGCAAGCGTCCAAACGGTTTTTTGATTGTCAGTTTTTAAGGCAGTAAGTAAATATTCTGGTTTGCTTACAGCTTCGGTACCTTGCAAGGTCATTAAACCTTTTTTTACTCTATATTTTCCCCAGTAGACTTCTCCCATACGTGCATCAAGGGCGGCGAGACAATATTGAGCATTTTGTTGTTGTTGCATTTGTTGTGCTATGGCAGCCAGTGTTGAAATAGGTAAAAGTAATTTATCTGTAGAAAGTGCGATACCATGGGCGACACCGACGGCAATACGTACTCCTGTAAACGCGCCAGGGCCTCGACTAAAAGCGATGGCATCGACTTGATTTAATTTAATGTTTGCCTCTTCAAGTACCTCATCCATCATGTTTAAAATAAGTTTTGTATGCTCACGCGGTGCAATGCTAAAGCGCGTTATGATTTTACCGCCGATGGCTAATGCGGCAGAACAGGCTTTTGTTGCTGTTTCTATGGCGAGAATAATAGGGGGGGTACTGGAATGCTCAGTCTTCATATTTAAATTTTATGTGTTTTAAAGAAACGTTCTACATCTTCTTGTTTGCTAGTACGTGGAACGCGTGGAAGACTGGCAAGGAAGGTGCGTCCATAGGGTTTAGTACGCAGTCGTGGATCACAAATCATTAAAACGCCTTTGTCTTCTTCATCACGAATCAAGCGTCCAGCACCTTGTTTAAGTGCAATTACCGCTTGTGGTAATTGATATTCTGCAAAAGGATTGCCTCCTGCTTCTCGAATCGCTTTAATGCGTGCTTCTAAAACAGGATCTCCCGGTGAGGCAAAGGGTAATTTATCAATAATGACACAACTTAAAGCGGCACCGCGTACATCAACCCCTTCCCAAAAACTGCTAGTTCCCAATAAAACCGCATTGCCTAACTCACGAAATTTTTCGATCATATCTGCTTGTGATGATTCGCCTTGTACTAAAATAGGGTAATCTAATTCATCTTGGAGTAATTCTGCGGCTTCATTAAGGGCGCGATAACTGGTAAAAAGCATAAAGGTGCGCCCACCAGCTGCTTCTATCACGGGCAATGCAGCGTCAATTAATGATTCTATAAAATCATATTGTTGTGGCTCGGGCATATTAGGCGGTGCATAGAGTAGACCGTGATGCCAATAATCAAAAGGACTATCTAGCAATAATTCAGTAGGTCGTTCTAGTCCAATGCGTTGGGTGAAATGGGTAAAGGATTGTTGGACTGCTAATGTGGCAGAGGTCAATATCCATGCACATGAAACGGCTTCTAATTGCTTTTTAAAAGGTTCAGCGATATCTAATGGGGTTGAGATTAAAGAAAAAGACTGGGTAAATGTTTCGTACCATTGCACGGTGTTATCTTTGGGGTTATTGAGTTGGTCTAGTTTGGTTTTCATTATTGCTAGACGCTCAAAAAAGGAAGCTAGCTCTTTACTCCGTTTTGCCGCCTGCTCCATGATTTTCAGCAGTTCTATTATGATTTCATCAAGATGTTGTATTTCTTGTTGAATAGCGGGTTTGCTTCTAATTTTATACCACGGTTCACGCAATCCTGGTTTATCCATTGCTAAACGAAGATCTGCGACGCATTTATCCAGTTTACGCAGACCGTCTCTTAAATCGGGCATATCAGACGCATTAGCGAGACTTTCAGCTAAAATATCACGGGATAATTCTAATAATTGACGACTATTGAGTACGTCACTAAAAAAAGTAGAGGCAATCTCAGGTAATTGATGCGCCTCATCAAGAATAATGGCATTAGCACTGGGTAATAATTCCCCAAAACCTTCTTCTTTTAATGCCATATCGGCAAAAAATAAATGATGATTCACTACCACCAGATCCGCTTCTTGTGCTTTTTTACGTGCCTCGACCACAAAACAATCCAGATAGTCTTCGCATTCTTTACCAATACAGTTATCAGTGGTTGAAGTGACAGAAGACCAAATTTCGGCATTGCGTGGTACAGAGTTTAACTCAGAAACATCACCTACT
>JALVEA010000031.1 GCA_027008665.1 Thiotrichaceae bacterium
AATGGCTGCTGTGTGCAAATCAATACCATGCGTACATTTTGATGCAATCTCTTCGATAAAGACATTGGCTAAACGTGATGCCATCGTCCCTTTTTCAGAACCTGGAAAAAAGCGATTAAGATCACGTCTATCGGGTAGATAACGTGATTGTGAAATAAAGCCATAGACATTCACCACTGGAACTGCAATCAGCGTACCACTAATATTCTCAAGCTCTTCTTTTTCGGCATTGATAAGACGACGAATAATCTCAATACCATTAATTTCATCACCATGCACCGCTGCACTGACAAATAATATAGGACCTGGTTTTTTACCGTTAATGACATGCACTGGCATGGAAACAGAAGTGTGTGTGTAAAGTGGTGGTAATTCAATATCAATAGAGCGACGCTCTCCTGCTTTTACTTCAATACCACCAATAGTTATTGTATTCCCCATGATATACCCTTTTGTTATTTTTCTGCTTCAAGAGAATCTGATATTATTCACTTGAAACTAAAATTTATTTATTAACTTGATTAACTTGTATTTTCTCTGACTGTTTTTTTACCTTTCAGTTCTGCTGTTTTTTCAAGAAAGTCAATAATCATTCCTGCTACGTCTTTTCCTGTCGCTTTTTCAATGCCTTCTAATCCTGGAGAAGAATTAACCTCCATCACTACAGGACCATGATTAGCACGTAAAATATCCACTCCAGCAACACTTAATCCTAATATTTTTGCAGACCTTACCGCAGTAGAACGCTCTTCTGGTGTTATCTTAATTAATCGTGATGAACCTCCACGATGTAAATTAGAACGAAACTCACCTGATTTTGCTTTACGTTCCATCGCTGCTACCACTTTGTTGCCAATCACAAAACAACGGATATCTGCGCCTTTTGCTTCCTCAATATATTCTTGTACAAGGATATTCGCTTTTAATCCCATAAAGGCCTCAATAACGCTACTAGCCGCTTGTTTTGTTTCCGCTAATACTACCCCAATGCCTTGTGTACCAGAGAGTAGTTTTATGACTAACGGTGCGCCACCGACCATGCGAATTAAATCTTCTATTTCATCAGGGCGGTTTGCAAAACCCGTAATAGGCAAACCAATTCCTTTGCATGACAGCATTTGCAAAGAGTGTAATTTATCCTGTGCTCGCGTAATGCCGACTGATTTGACTAAAGAAAGAATACCCATCATTTCAAATTGACGTACAACTGCTGCACCATAAAAACTAACAGAAGAACCAATACGGGGTATGACTGCATCAATATTACTTAGTTCTTTACCATGAAAATGAATGGTTGGCTTATGAGAGGCAATATTCATATAACAACGTAAAAAATCAACCACAACAGGTTGATGTCCGCGAACCTCTGCCGCTTCAATAAGTCGTTGTGTTGAATAAAGTTTTTTATTTCGAGAAAGGATCGCAATTTTCATAATATATCTCCTTATACAATAATGAAATTGGATTGAATGTAAGGACGTTTATTTTAATAAGCGTTAAACAACAGATATTATTCCTTTCTTCTGTCTACGGAATATTTTGATTTGTTCTTGTTCCGTCATATCATTTAACCCTGCCAGATAGGATCGAGAAGGATCAAGGAGTAAATTCTCATATTGCTGTAATGCCTGCCTACCGATCAACATTCTAAAACGCATATTATCACGATCTGTTAAAGTGATTTCGATCGGTAATTTTCTCTGACCTACCGCAAGGTGGCTTTGGATAACATAACGTTTTTCCCAATGCCCTCCCGAATTGCAAACAGCCCGCTCATCCAGTAAGGGTGCCTCACATTCTAGTATCACGTCACGATTGCGTTGGATGGGATGCAAAGAAAACTGTACCGTATCACAATCAGCCCGATGAATTCGCTTTACCTTGAAAGCATGCAAGGCAGATGTCCTTGCTCCTGTATCTATTTTTGCTTTAATCGCAAGAAGATTCAAATCAGGTAACGCAACCCATTCGCGCCAACCCATAACCATTTTATTTAACAAAATTTCTCCTTAATAAAAAATAGTCCTAGCGGATGCAGGACAATAGGTATTTTATTTGATGATGTAGGTGAAAAGATCGATATTGATGATATTTTTTGTACAAAAAATATAACCCTTTATAATCTAGTCAAAATTTGAGAAATTGATAATTTAATTTACTTATCGGGAATAAAAAATTCGTTTTAACTCTCTAAATGATAAGTAAATAACTTTGTAGCAACTCATTTTAGAAGCTAAAGGCAAAGGTTTTTTCACCACCCTCTTTTTGTATGGAGGGTTATAAATGAGGTCTTAAAAAAGATATTCTATAGACAATCTTATAAACTTCGCCTAAAAAACAGCATAGGAAATAAATTTTGATAATATATTGAACAATATAGACAAGATGGTGGCCCGAGGTGGAATCGAACCACCGACACGAGGATTTTCAATCCTCTGCTCTACCGACTGAGCTATCGGGCCTTAAGAGAGGCGCGTATTAAATCGTTTTAGCTAGGCTTTGTCAAGTTAGTTTGTAATATTTTTTTAATAAATAGCTCTTTATAAAAATAATCGCAAGCTTCCTTTGTTTTTAGTTGACAAACCTTGCTTCATGCTAGTGAGCATCTATTGTATAGTCCAAGCTCTTTAATCAATAGAGAGAATGCCTTAAATAATAACTTTGCTTAATCTTAAGGAAGTTCCAAGCAATGAATTTAGCAATCTTACTTGAAACGTCCTAACCCTGTTATTTAACGCTTTTTCGCAATTTATATGTTTCATATCGCACTTTACGAACCAGAAATACCTCCTAATACAGGAAATATTATGCGTCTTTGCGCTAATACAGGCTGTATTCTACACCTTATTCATCCATTAGGATTTGATCTTGATGAGAAAAAACTACGCCGTGCAGGTATGGATTACCGAGATTTAGCCGTTGTTAAAGAGCATCAGAATTTCCCTGCTTTTTTAACTAGTATCAAAGGCGCAACAATTTATGCGCTAACCACTAAAGGTTCTATTCCATATACACAGGCACATTTTACACCCGATGATATTTTACTATTTGGTCCTGAAACACGCGGTCTGCCTGAGGATGTTCTAACATTATTAGATGATAAACATAAATTAAGAATTCCCATGATGCCCAATAGACGCAGTTTAAACTTGTCCAACACCGTTGCTATTATGGTTTATGAAGCCTTGAGGCAATATGATTTTAAGGGTTTGCAATAATGAAATTAATTCGTGGGCTATTACATAATGCTTCAAATTCAAATGAATTCACTAATGGCTGTGTAGCGAGTATTGGAAATTTCGATGGTTTACATCTTGGGCATCGGCAATTATTGACACATCTTGTACAAAAATCAAATGAATTAAAGTTACCCAGTACCATTATCAGCTTTGAACCTTTACCGACTGAATTTTTCAGATCCCCTCCTCCTAAACGCATTTACCCTTTACGCGATAAAATACGTTTATTAAAACAACTCGGTGTCGATTACTCTATGAATTTGCGCTTTAATCAACAATTAGCCAATATGGATGCCAAGGATTTTGTACAACAGGTTTTACTAAAGCAACTCAAAGTACATTATCTCGTTGTTGGTGATGATTTTCGTTTTGGCAAACAACGTAAGGGAGATTTTCAATTACTACAGTCAATGGGATGCCAAGCAGGAATGATCGTGCGTGATACGCCTACTTGTTATAATAATGATAAACGCATTAGCAGTAGCCGTATTCGTGAATATTTAGCAATAGGCAATATAAAGGCAAGCAATCGGTTATTAGGTAGCCCTTATCAGTTATCAGGAAGAGTTCGGCATGGTAATAAACGCGGCAGAACCATTGGCTTCCCTACCTTAAACTTACGTATGCCCGATACTATTGCGCCTGCTCATGGTGTTTATGCTGTACGCATTACAGGCTTGGCAAATAAAACACTAACAGGGGTTGCAAGCTTAGGAAAAAATCCTACCGTTGCAGGAAAGGAGGTTCGATTAGAAACCTATGTTTTTGACTATAAGGAGAATGCTTATGGGAAATATGTCTGCATACAGCTAGATAAGTTTTTACGCCCCGAGCAATACTTTAAGAGTTTTGACGCCTTAAAACAGCAGATTGATAAAGATGCTGACATTGCTTTGCAGTATTACAGGCAATAAGCAATACCTATTAAACTGCCTTATAGAGTAAGTCCCAGACTCCATGCCCTAGCTTCAATCCTCTCTTTTCAAATTTAGTCAAAGGACGCTCATCAGGTCTTGGAGAGAAGGGAGAATCTGAAATACTGTTAAAATTTTCACTGGCTTGCATCACTTTACTCATATGCTGAGCATAATCTTTCCAATCGGTTGCAAGATGAAAAATACCACCCGTTTTTAGCAAAGAATGTACCTGCTGTACAAACTCATGCTGTACGATTCTGCGTTTATTATGCTTTTTCTTATGCCAAGGATCAGGAAAAAATAATTGAAATCTATCAATAGAATGCTGGGGAATAGATTGTTTTAGCACTTCTACCGCATCGTCATGTATCACCCGTAAATTACTCAGTTCATATTCTTGAATAAGGTGTAGCAAACGACCTACACCAGGTCGATGTACTTCTATACCAAGAAAATCACGTTCAGGGGCAGCCTTTGCCATCTCAGCAAGCGAATTACCATTACCAAATCCTATTTCAAGCGTAATCGGTGCATTGCGCTTAAATAAAAACTGAAAGTCTATTTCACCCTTTATTTTTTCAAGATTAACGCCATAAAGTGGCCAAAGATATTCTAATGCATATTGCTGGGCTTTTGTAAGACGACCCTGACGAAGGACAAAACTACGAATAGTTCGATTAGCGTTATTATTCATGTAAGCGTTGTGGACTTGTTATCATCTATGGCAGATAAATTGCCATTAATAGTCGCTCCTTCCTCCATCTCTAGTTCGTTATAATGAATATCACCTTGAATGACCGCTGTCTTTTTTAAACTCAAACGATTGAAAGCAAAGATATTTCCAGAAACTTGAGAAGAAATAGCGACATTGCTTGCCCTAATTTCTCCACCCACTTGACTACCTTGTTCTAATATCAAATAACTACTCGGGTCTTTGGTTGAGATAATATTTCCTGTGATTGAACCAAAAACATACAATGTGCCAGAAAAAAATAAATCACCCATTAATTTAATATCCGCACTGAGAATCGAATATTGAGGATCATTTTCTAAATGCTCTAAAGAATCTGTTATTTTCATGACACCCCTTAGTTTGATAATAAATAGAATCTATAGCTTAATCAATTATACTAGCATTTAGGATGCTCTTTAGCCCCTTTTAATTGTTTTATTTCTTCACATAACGATGAAATCGTATCATCTCGAATCTGTAAGTCATCCAAAAGAACATTGAATTTTTCTGCTAAATTATTATTTTCAGCTTGATCCTCGTTAGCTTCTTTATTATTTTTTAGCTTGCTGAGATTCTCCTTAGCCATTTTTAAGTCTCTACGAAGCATAGCGCTTTCATCTAAACAT
>JALVEA010000032.1 GCA_027008665.1 Thiotrichaceae bacterium
TTTGTTCTTGCTGTTGCCTTTTTAGTTCAGCCTTTGCTTTTTCTGCAGTCGCTATACGAGCTTCTTCCTCTACTTTTTTTATTCTTTTTAATTCATCTTGTTTAGCTTTAGCAATTGCATCTTGTTTTTCTTTTTGTTGCTGTTTTTTTGATTGCCTATTTTGATCTCGTTCTCTTTGGATTTTCTTTTGATCCATTGTGTATTCTTTTATATTTTCTTCGAAGATATTACCCTCTGGCTTTGCTTGCTCCATTACCATTACGCCTCTAGTCAATTTCTTTTCAGTGGCTTGAGCTTGCCAAAAATAATAACTAGCTAGCGTGGCAGAAAGTAATCCGAGGAAAGAAAAAATAAGCGAAGCAGATTTTTTCTTTGCTTTTAAATCGGTTTTTAATACCAGCTTTTTTTCTAAATTCCTAGGGGGTGAAGCCATTTTGCGAGGTTTTTTCTTTAGAATAATAAGGTGCTCATTATCTGTAATAGAATTAAGTATTGGTTCAATATCAAGCTGTCGATAAAGTTTGATGATATTGGTATTTAAGCGTGTCACCGTCTTAAGGTCTGTATACTGCTGTGATAATAGCACCACCATTTCAACTGGATTTGATTCAATATCAATCGGTTCAAGTTTTATTTTTGTTTGATCTTCAGATTTAAGTAAAAAATCAGATAATGAGCATTGAGATGTTTTTTTGATATTGCAATGACAATGTCGATTCAATAACGCTATTTGCGTATAGCCTTGTTGTAAAAGTATCAACTGTTGCTTAAACTGATATAGCAAAGCAATAGAAGAATCATAATGTTTTAAAATATCCTTTTTTGTTTGCTTCGTTTTTTTATGATTAAGATCCTTGATAGAGAAAGATGCATGATCAATTAAAGGGTTTTCAATTGCATCAAATAATACAATGGCTTGCCAATGTTTACTGAATAGAGTTAAAAACATTTCTGAAAAATTCAATTTTTTATCCAATAACTCGCTAAAAGTAAGTTTAGCAGCCTCTATTGCTAAACGCGCTCCAAGATCGCTTCTAGTGGCATTTGAATGAGTTTCAGCGGATGAAGGAAGGCTTTCTGAGAGAATAGCAAAAGAGCCTTGAATTCCCTCAAGCGTAAACTGTTGTGTAAAACAATAATGAGATTTAGACGAACGATTGTCTAAAAGCTTCCAATGCTGAGATAGAGATGACATAAAAACAGGTTTCCTTCTTTAATGAATAAAAAATCCAACAAATTCCGTAAAACATTTTAGTATTCCAACAACACAGGTTTACTCTGTAATCACTAAATATCAACAGAGTTTAGCTTAGTAAATGATCCATTGATAAGAGGAGAATACAATTATAATGGCTTGTAAATACAGGATTAATTGTTTAAATCTACCTCAAAGAAAGCATCATTTATTAATCTAATTTTTACGCAACTATAACAAAACTCAATAACTTGTTTTTGCTGATTATTGATTTTGATTATTAATTGAACATAAAATATCAAACTTTGGTTACCTACAATGAAAGCATCCTATGCCGCAAATCCTAAACAATTTATTGGTCGCATCTATTTAGAACGCTCTCCTAACTTACGCAGTGAATTTCAACGTGACCGTGATCGTATTATTCATTCCACAGCATTTCGCCGCCTAGAATACAAAACCCAAGTTTTTGTTAATCATGAAGGGGATCTTTATCGTACTCGCCTTACGCATTCAATAGAGGTGTCTCAAATAGCCCGCTCTATTGCTAGAACATTGCAATTAGATGAGGATTTAACCGAAGCCATTGCCCTAGCGCATGACTTAGGTCATACCCCTTTTGGACATGCAGGGCAAGATGCTTTAAATACTTGTATGAAAGTGTTTGGTGGTTTTGAACATAATCTACAATCATTACGTGTTGTGGATCATTTGGAGAAAAAATACGCTGATTTTGATGGGCTGAATCTAAGTTTTGAAACCCGAGAAGGTATTTTAAAACATTGTTCGCTTAAAAACGCTAAACAATTAGGGGATGTTGGCTTGCGCTTTATTAAGAAACAACAACCTTCACTTGAAGCGCAACTGACTAATATTGCGGATCAAATTGCTTATAATCATCATGATATTGACGATGGCTTACGCTCTGGGTTAATCAGTGTAGAACAACTGTGTGAGATAGAGCTTTTTTCAATACAGTATCAAAAGGTTAAGCAAAAATATCCCAAACTAGAAATAACACGTCAAATACATGAAATCATTCGTCGTATGATCAGCTCGCAAATTCGAGATTTAGTTAAAACCAGTCAGAAAAATATTGCTAATGCGGGCGTAAAAACGATTGAAGAGGTGCGAGCTAGTCAAGCTTTAATCTACTCCAGCCAAGAAATGATAAAACAAAACCAACAATTAAAAACCTTTTTGCGCCAGAATCTCTATTATCACAATAAGGTCTATCGCATGACTCGCAAAGCACATCAAATCATTGAGGCATTGTTTGATACTTTTTTAGAAGACAATCGTTTACTTCCTCCAGAGCATCAACGCTATGCTCGTACCGCTTTACAAAAGGAAGGTAGAGCGGGGCAGGCAAGAATTATTGCAGACTATATTGCTGGCATGACAGACCGTTATGCCATTAATGAACATCGTAAATTATTTGGTTATGGCGAAATCTTTTAGAGTTCTATCGGCTTTCGCCTCATTTTCTGCCTCATAGCGTACTAGCGATGGGTTTTCATTGAGCAAAGCTTGCATTAATTTTTGCTGGCTTTGATCCCCTTTAGCAATCGCTTCTTTTACCTCTTTAATTTTCATATCTTCTGCGGCACAACTTAAAATATAGCGTGGTGGTTTATCAGCATTACAGCTAATAAAATGATGCGCTTGTAGAACTGTTAGAACATCTCCAAGATAAGCATCTGAGATTTTCATCTTTTCAGCTAATTCATTTAATGTCAGTGCCGTTTGCTTGGCATAAAAACGTTTTGTTATCAATTTAAGCGTAGATAAAGCTAAAATTTCAATCACAATGGGGCTAAGTGATTTTGTATGGTGGGAATAACGTGCTTGTTGTGGATATTGAATATAAAAAGCAATACGTGAACCAAAAAGAAGAATCAACCAACTAGCATACATCCAAAGCATAAAGACCAATAAACTAGCAAAGGCGGAATAAATAGCCGCTTGAGAACTAGAGTTCACCACAAATGTGGCAAAAATACTACCCGTTATATACCAACTAATTGCTGCTATTGTCGCTGCAATAAAAGCCGCTTTAGGTTTTACAGTCGTGTTAGGAATGAGGATATAAACAAAAGTAAAGCCAAGTATAGAAACCAATTTAGATAACTGTGGATTAATGGTTTCTATTGAAAGAATTTCTTTAATCCAACTATTATCAAGCAAGCTAACCCACAGACCAACCGCAGTGAAAATCAAAATAGGTCCTAAAATAATCAAACTTAAATAATGCTGCAGACGATTAACAAGATCACGAGATCTTTTCACTTTCCAAGTAAAATTCAATGCCTCCTCGATTTTATTCATCAGTGAAATACTAGTATAAATCAGCACTAGTAACCCAATAGCACCTAAAACACCCACATTAACATTACTAACAAAATCATTAATACGTCCAACAATCTCAACACCTTGTTCGCCAAGGGGTTCTAACATTTGCAGTAACAGCGGTTGTATTTGGTTATGCACACCAAAAGACTTCAGTACTGAAAAACTCAATGCCAATAATGGCACTAAAGACAATAAAGTAATATAAACCAATCCCATAGCGCGGATGGTAATACGTCCTCCTAAGAAGTCATTCAAAAGAGCATAAGCAATAAAATAGACTCTGCATCCAAATGAAGAATGACCAGAAAGACATATTTTTTGTAAAGGGTGGGATTTTTTTTTGCTCATTTATTCCTCATAAATAAGTGGACATAAAGAAACTCCAAATAACAAATTAAAACGCAAGCCAATCTTCAGATAACTCAGATCGAACTTCAAATGGGGAGCAATTTTACGCCTAATTCCTTTTTTAACTACCTAAACTTCTTGAGAAACAAGGAATAAGGTAGCTATCGCGATGACAGTATTAAAGACGAGTGAGTGCTTCTGTATTTTTGATTTTAGAGGATTCCAGTTGGAAAGCACCTAATTTATCATCCTTAAAGCCTTCTTCAATATTAAAACGTAAATCATATTTTTGAAATGTTTCACAATCCGTTGGTTCATCATTCACAATGAGCCACGTTTTTTTGTTTCACTACCGTACACTTTTGACCTCAGACCTTGAAAAATATCATTAAAGTGGACTAAGAGACTCCAAGCGGGTTGATCGCTTGCTGATAGCCGTTGCACTGGCTTATATCTGGATGATTTACTTAGGGGTAGTAGTTAAAAGTGTACGGTAGTGAATAATGAATCAGTGGATGAAAGGAAGCATCACTGAAGCCTTAGAAAAAACTAGCTAAAATATGAATAACAAACTTAATTTTGATACAGTTTATTTTAGAGCTAAAGATATAAAATAATATATAATCAAAAAGTTAGTGTATACAAAACTAACAAATCATAGAGACAAAGGAATTGTGTCTATTTAAAACTAAGGAGTGGAAAATGAAATTATTTATCGGTGTATTATTATTATCCTTATCAACGAGTGTTGCAGCTTTTAAGTGTAATTCAAACGGCACGCAAGCAGAAATAAATCGATGTGCAAAAGACAAGTTTATTGCCGCTGACAAACAGTTAAATAAGGCATGGAAAGCATTATTGAGAAAATCTCAGAATAAAAGTCAAATTAAAAAATGGCGAAAAGCAGAACGTATGTGGATCAAATTTCGTGATTTGGAGCTAGAAGCTAAGTTCGCTTGTAATAATAAAAACAAAAGAGTTTGCTGGGGAAGTATGTATCCATCCCTCTATAATAATGCCATAACGAAGCTGACTCTTGACCGTACTCGACAGTTAAAAGAACATCTAAAAAGCCCAGAAGAGCAAATGGGAGGAACAGGTTCTATCGGGCAAAAAGATCGTGATTTATTAATTACGACAACATCATTCTTTGGCTTATCTCGTGGTGATAAAATAGCGGCACATTCCAAGATATTGAAAAAAGACGTTTTAAAAACTGGGGAAGGTGATTTCGATGTTTATAAAATCATGGACGGAAAGACACTATTAGGCTACGTTTATCCTCATCCTAAAAATAAAAAATTAATTGGTGATATTGAAATAACCTCTTCATTAGCCAGCACCAAAAATGGCATTCGCATTAGTTCTACACTAGCCGACTTGGAAAAAATATACCCTAATATAAAAATACATGGCTCTGAAATTGAAGGTCGTACTTATGCAGTATTGGGGAAAATGAGCTTTAAATTAGACGTGTATCTCTCCACATACAAAGTTGACCGCTCTAAGATAAAGAAAAGTACAAAAATAACTCAAATCAGAATTTAATTAACTTAATCACTTGTTCCCAAATTCTCATTTGGGAACACACTGCCAGAAATTCCA
>JALVEA010000033.1 GCA_027008665.1 Thiotrichaceae bacterium
TTAATCAAATATTTTGCCGCTTTATCGTAATTTTCAGCTTTAAATGCCCAATGAGCCGCTTTTTCATACCAACGTTGTTTTTGTTCGATTTGATCATGCAAGGCTAAATGATTAAATAATTTAGAAGCAGTGGCATAAAGTCCTGCTTGAACACTAATATTAGCTAATTTTTCAACCACCTCAAGCGATTGGGGAATATTATTTTCAATCTCAACAAAGAAGGGTTTAAGCATTTTAAACTGATTTGCTTTCACTGCCGCATTTAACCACTTTTCAGTGTATGAATTGAAGTTCAATGCTTTATTTGCTCCTTTATTTGATATTTCGCTGGCTAATTTAAAGGCTCTTGCAGCCTCGGTATAGTTTTCGCTTTTATTTGCCCATTTTCCTGCTTCAGCAAGCCATTGTTTACGATAAAGAGGACTCTTATTCGCTAATTGATAGTAGGATTTTATAGACAGCGGTAGTAAACCAAAATCAGCACTTGCTTCTGCAATTGTTTGTAATTCTGCATTTGATAAATCATCATACTGTTCCAATTTTTGTAGTTGTACTCGTATTTTGAACAATAATTGATGTTTATCTCTTATAAGTCCCGATGCTTTGTGATAAGCGTCAATATAATTTGCAAGCAGTATTAAAAGATATCGATGTTGCTCTGCTGAACTAAGCCCAGAAAAAATAATCTTCTCCGTTAAAAGATGTTTTGATGCTTGTAAAAGACCTTTTTCCCTTAAAGAGTAAGCGACATCAAGTGTGTGTTCTTTATTTTTAGCAAAACCTCTTAATAACTGATAATACTGTGTTTTAAGAGGGCTTGAAAATTGCTCTCGTAGCAAATTAGCTCCCTGTTGTTCCATATATTTAGCTGTTGACCACGGAAAAAGAGCCAGTAACAATAAAAGTGGTATTATAATAATCAATAACAATAAGGGCAGATTAAATAATTTTTTTGGTCTATTCGTTGCTTGCATAAATCACCCTTTTTAATTGAGTTGTTTGATTGTCATCCCTTCCTTTTCTTGTATTAAGAGCCAAGCTTTATACGCCTTCGATTGCTTTTTAGAAGGAAGAGCGCTAATAATACTGCTGTAACGCCCCACCATATGCCCTAAGGGCATACCTAAACGAATATCATGTGCCTTGAGTTCCTTTTCCTCTTTTTTAACTTGGCTAAGAAGCTTTTTATATTTTTTTAATTTAAACGGTGTATGACTATCAACCGTGCTATCGATTAGCAACAAGTCGGTTTTTACCTTAGGTTCAATATTACCCACACCCGCCAAATCGAGAGAAGGGATGGAAACCCAAGGGATAAAACCTTGTTGGGAAATTTTATTGGCAATTTGTTTTGCTTTGGCTCGATTTCCAGGTTTAGCGTAATCAATAATAATAATATCGACAGATAAATCATTTTTGATACTATTGAGTTTATTCATTAACCATTCTTGATCATTAACAGAGGTTTCTTTATAGATCTTTTTCCCATTATCCCAACTCGCATAGAGCGATTCTGCAACCACAGCCTCTAGCTGTGCTCCAATACTTTTCAATACATCAAAGCCTCGATTAGAAATAAAACGCATTTTAGGGTAGCGTTTATGAATTCTTTTCATTAATGAAGCTAAGGCTTTAATTTGTTTTTCCTGCTGAGCTTTATCTTTAGCGAAGATATAAAAACTATCCATCGTATCAAGGAATAAACCATGATAGCCCTGCTTCCATAAAGGGGTGATAATGCTGTCAATAAGGAAATCCTGCCATCCAGTGGAGGATAAATCCATGACCTTACTATCCCATATTTTATTATCACCTAATACCCAAGACGGTTTGATTTGCTTAAACCATTTTCTACTCGGATTTATCTCCCCAATACTAACGTAAGCGAAAACATCACTTTTATTAGCCTGCAATGCTAATAATTCTTTAGGCTTAACATTATCAGGCTCTACAATAATACGGCTATATTGCGACAGTATATGGGTTGGTAAATTAGCCCCATAGAAAACCGCAGTACTCTTAGACTGGCTATCATCCGTATTTGTTTTCCTGCTTATTTTAGTGCTTACTTTAGAAAAAACTTTAGTTATTACATTCATATCATTTTTTTTCTCGGCATCAGTCTCTGCTTTTTTATTATCATCCGTCGAATGGGGTGTACAAGCCAGCCCCATTATGAGGGTAAGAAAAATACCTAAAATGGTTTTGTGCAGGAATCCAGTCACAAGGATCTCCATGTTTTATTTTTAAAATTAATTAAGTTTCAGAATAACCTAATTGCTTGAAACTTTGTTAAGTGTTTACTTAATTTAGGATTATTTCATCAAAATGGCGGATTAAAGCAGGCTATTTGCTGATAAAATGAAAAGTAGATAAATGATTTTTTAGCCCGACGGGGTTTGTAACCCTGTCGGAACGTTTTGATGAGGTCTTGCAGGAAACTGTAAGGCTTTATTGCATTTAAGCTAAACGTGTGGACGGATTTACAAAACCCGTCCAGCAAAGCTATGCTTAAATATCTATAGCACCCTTTAAATGCAGTGCTGGCATAAAACACTATAAGATTGTTACAATGCTCTGATTAGACTGATCAGGACTCTTAATCCCCCATGCAAAATAAAACCTCAGAACAATCCACCCATTTCGGATACCAGCAAATCCCTGTTAGTGAAAAGGCAAATAAAGTGGCAGATGTGTTTCATTCTGTTGCAGATAAATACGATGTAATGAATGACCTAATGTCAGCAGGTATACATCGTTTATGGAAGCGTTACACCATTGAAACATCAGGAGCAAAAAGTGGTGATACTATTCTTGACCTTGCGGGAGGAACGGGTGATTTAGCGGCTAAGTTTTCTCGTATTGTTGGCAAACAAGGCAAAGTTGTTTTATCTGATATTAATGGCTCAATGTTGGAAAATGGACGGACGCGTTTAATCAATAAGGGCATTGCAGGTAATATGGAATATGTACAGGCAAATGCAGAGTCGCTGCCATTTCCTGATAATTGTTTCAATATTATTACGATTGCTTTTGGTCTGCGTAATGTGACCGATAAAGAGGCGGCATTACGTTCTATGTATCGCACCTTAAAACCCGGTGGAAAACTCATGGTGCTGGAGTTTTCTAAACCCGTTGTACCAGGGTTGGATATTATTTACGATCAATATTCATTTAAACTGCTCCCTTTAATTGGTAAATTGGTCGCTAATGATGAGGATAGTTACCGCTATTTAGCGGAATCTATTCGTATGCATCCTGATCAAGAAACGCTACAAGGGATGGTAGAAGATGCAGGATTTGAACGTACTGCCTACCATAATATGACAGGCGGTATTGTGGCTTTACATACTGGCTATAAACTTTGACATAACCTGCAATAATGCAATTATCAACGACACTATTGGCAACCATTGAAACCGCTCTTAATGCTTGGTTAGCATTAGATGGGGCTACGCTACCTAAATTTAATAATATGCAAGGGAAAATAATCTGTCTGCATATCAGCGGTCTGGAATTAAAGTTGTTTTTTCTTCCTGATCAAAATGATATTGCAGTTATGGGTCATTACACAGGTATTCCCGACACTACTATTAAAGGTGCGCCGATGGCCTTAATGCACCTTGGTGCATCAAGTCATTCAGGAAAGGCTTTATTAGATAGTAATGCCTCTATTGAAGGTGATACCCATTTAGGTGCAGAGTTTAGTCGTATTTTAAGTGAAATTGATATTGACTGGGAAGATATTATGTCTCAACTCGTTGGTGATAGCATTGCTTATCAAGCAGGACAGCTCGTCTCAGGTAGTGCTAAC
>JALVEA010000034.1 GCA_027008665.1 Thiotrichaceae bacterium
CCAATAGTAGCAACATATCTATCTTCTTGCTCAGTCATAATATCGGCATTTAGCAATAAATTGAGTTGCTCACTACTATCTAATTGTAAAAAATCTATTTTGTAGTAAGTATGGTAATAATGATGAACAAGCTGATTATCAATACCTTCTCTACCAGTATCAGCAACAGGTGCGGTATCAAAATGAATCAACCCAGCTTGTTGAAATAAGCGACTCAACTCTTCCTTGGTCGCAGTACGATTGGTTGAACCAATCCGCAACCAGTATTTCCCATCCAGTGTTTGATAGGGTTTATCCTTACCTTTAGGTACTTCAACCGTATAGACGGTTTTATCATTAATTATCGAGCGAACAATACTAATTTGTAACGCAGGTATAATATTATTACGACTAATATTAGCCAACCATGTCTCATAATCGCTTCGATCAACACCCGATATCGTCCCATTATCCTCAACTCCAATTAATAAAGTCCCTCCTAAGGTATTAGCAAACGCCACGATTTCTCTAGCAACAGAATCAGGGCGCACCTGTGCAGATTTGAATTCTATCTGTGCATTTTCACCTTGTTGGATCAGTTGTTGAATATAGGTCATAAAAATTAGATTAAATAGTTTTTTTGTGTTTAGAATATTTTGTTAATAAACGATCTAGCTGATTCGCAAATTTTTGTCGATCTGTTTGACTAAGCGGAGGCGGGCCGCCTGTATTAACCCCGCTTGATCTTAATGTCTCCATAAAATCACGCATATTCAAACGGGCTTTAATATTTTCTTTAGTATACAACTCACCCCGAGGATTAATAGCAAGTGCTTCTTTTTCTATGACTTCAGCAGCTAATGGAATATCACCTGTAATCACTAAATCACCGCTTTCTAATCGCTTAATAATCTCATTATCCGCGACATCGAAACCTGAGGAGACTTGAATAAATTTAATATACGCTGATCGAGGAATGCGTATTGCCTGATTAGCAACCAGAGTCACTTGGATTTTAGTACGGTTAGCCGCTCTAAATAGAATTTCTTTTATCACCACAGGACATGCATCCGCATCTACCCATATTTTCATTATTGCTTACGCTCCTTGATTTGTAGGTATTAAAAACTAAGCCTATAGAGGTTCAGATATTAAATTTCTTCAGATAGACACCATGATTATTTTTCTCCTTCCGATCAGGCAAGGTATCAATCACTTGCAAAACTGATTTTTTGTGCACGATAAAGACTTGCCGCCATAAAAAAGTCAGCTTCATTATTTCCAAGAGAATCAAGGATTTCATCAAATTTATTTTGTAATGTCATAAAAAACTCCTGTTAAACCTGTCTTTATTATATATCTACATTGTCCGACGAGTTTGTATTATTTCAAACTGGAAAGTACCCAAAACCGTTGAATAGTTAGCTTGATAATTCACGGGATCAATTTCGGGAGTTTGTGGAATTTAGGGCGCTTGAGCTTGAGGAGGATTCTTTTTAATTGTTTGCATTAAAAGGCTTGGTATGGGTGGCTATCGAATAATCTCTTTTATTATTTAGAACGAGATAAAATACGGAAATTCTTAACGATAAAGGAAATATCATTATTAAAACTGATCAAAAAATGACAGTTCAACTGGGTGAGGCAACGGTAACTATTCATCACAAAACCATGATAGGAAGTCTAAATGAGATTTTGGCGATTGGAAATTCTTTTCGACTTAAAAAAGGACAGCGGAAATTAGAGCTAAAGGAGTATTTAAGTAGAGAGACAACATGGGAGTTGATTCAAGCAACGGAAAGGCGTGTACATCAGGCTAACGATAATAGCGAGAATCTCGCTATTATAGAATTTAAGGATTTTATGAGAAATAACGGTCAGTTGGAGTACTCAAAACTTATCCCTAAATTTAAGGTGATCAAAACCAAGAGAGGTAAAGGCGGTGGTACATGGGGACATCTCTACATTATGCTTGATTTAGCAACGACTTTAGATGCTGATTTTAAGGTCTTGGTTTTTGAAACCTTTGTTAAATCAAAAATACTTGAGTGGTGGGATATTGGCGGTGATAACTACATCTTGTTAAATAAAGCGATTGATACCTTGCCTGATCGGAAGGAGAAAAATAATCATGGTGTCTATATTCAGATTGCGAAGCAATTTCGTGAAAAACTTGAACTGATTAATACCAAAGGCTATAACGTCAAAGAAGCGATTGCTGAAATCCAGCAAAAAAGAGCTAACTGGGAAGACAAACTTGTTTCAATGATAGAAGTGGAGTTAATTACTTCTTATCCTCAATTAAAGGACATTCTGGCAAAATTAAAGTGATATTAGCATCGTTGCATGTCTAAAAAATAGTTTACACTTTTTCCACCACGTTCTTGCAAAAAATCTTGTGAATTGATTCACAAACGACGCTAGCTCGTTACCAAATAAATTTAGGAACGAGACAATATTGCAAAGACCAATAACTCAGGAGTCCAAGCCTAGGCTTGGTACGACCAGTTATCAAATAATCCCTTGTATAAAACCAACAACGCTATTGTTTTTTTATCTGTTGTTTTATGGTACGCCCTTGCTTGGACTTGGATTCTATACCCTTGAAGGATAAAATGAGATTAACGAGACATAGTCACCGACCTGCTCATATCTATAAAGATAATTCACCTTAGGAGGATTCTTTTTGATTGTTTGCATTAAATTGAATGTGATAGAGCGACTTCTATTATATAAGGAGTGTAAGATTCATCTTATTATACCCCCGATGCCGATAGGCGAGGCGGGTAAAGCCACATAGCAAACATTCGCCTTGCTTATTAGCAAGAAAAATTGTTCTCCACAATTCACTGAGCTGAACTTTCAGCCCAGTGAATATAAAGATATTAACCGACTCAATTTTGAGTTGGCTAAACGTCATGACAATGTATTGCGTGATATTGAAAATCTTGATTGCTCCCCACAGTTTGATCTCCCCAATCCGTCCGTTTTTTCTCCCCAATATATCAGCTTTTAACCCCCAATCCGTCTGCATACAGCAAAAAATATTCAAATAAATTAATAACTTGAAGCCTAAGAAAACAAGATAAAACAAATTAAAACAAGAGAAACAACAGCACAAGCGATAATTTTTCCGTCACCTTTACTGATTAAATGATCACTATCAATTTTTTATTTATTTGTTGTTTGTTGTCTTTTGGCAATTATAAAATTAAAAAATTTACTTCGGAGCTAATAAAATATCAGCATATAGACTTTCAGATAAATAATTTCCAATAAGAGTTTATCCAAGCTTGCCACAAAGCCGTTAAAAGTTAGTAGATTGGAAGTTTAATATCTGAACATCTATAGCTAAAAATGTAGGAGAAAAAGATTGAGGCTTTATATTGTCGGCTGGCGATGCGCAGACAGATTACACTTGAATTCTAGCTTAGTGCAATGCGCATCTTAGCCGACCTACCGTGCTTGAAAATAGCTTCAAATACAAAAAACACCCAATCTTGTATCAAATATTAAAACCTTTGTTGCTAATGACTATACTAAAAATGTAGGAGAAAAAGATTGAGGCTTTATATTGTCGGCTGGCGATGCGCGGACAGATTACACTTGAATTCTAGCTTAGTGCAATGCGCATCTTAGCCGACCTACCGCGCTATAGTTTACCTATTAATTCTTTCAGATGCTCATAATTTTTTACAACACCCATTTGAAGCAAGGTAATTAGTTTATTTTCATATTCATCTCTCAGCTCCATTTTTTCATAAGTAGCATACTCAGAGTTCCATATTAAACCTCCTTTAGGGTAATTAATATTTTCCTCATAAAAAATCTTATCTCTTAATAATGTCGCACACTGAATATAAATACCCTTATTACTATTTTTACCTTCTCTCTCTGGCAAATATTCATCTATAGCAATATTCAACGCTTTAAACGCATTTCCACCATCATCTCTAATTTTTAAAATATTATTATTTATAAATATATCAATAACATCAAAGTGAAAATCAGTAGATAACTTTTCAGCACAATAAATTAAAAAATGTAATTGAGCATAGGTTTTAGCATTGCGACCTCTCCCTTCTTTTCTTAAAATTTGGTCTTCTGGTACATTCAGTTTTTTAGCGGCAATGCTAATGAAATGCTTTGTTGTATCATACCCTAAAAACTGGCTCATTCTCATTGGTCGTAAGCCTTCTTTACCTCGTTGAATATTTCCTGCTGTAAATAAATTAGTCAAATTTCCCATAGCTGTCTTATGGAATATTTCTAATGTCCCTTGTGGTAATGACACTTAAAAAGTGCTAAAAATTAGCATTAATAAAGGGTGTTTATCAAATACCCTTTATTAATGCAAATAAATTACATGTTTTCAGTCATAAAAATAGCGTGGTCTTTACCAGTAGTTTTGATATAAATTTAATACAATCATTCACTTATAGTGATATTTTAATAGACCATAGATTGACCAATATTTAATAGAAGAATCTTTTTGGAAAAAACAAAAGACTATAAGCACTTATTAATTAATTTTGGTTAAATTACTTGCAGCATCTATAATATATAACCAAATAATTTAGTATAAATACTAAGCGAAACAATCTGAATTTATGGGGACTTATTATGAAAGGGGTTGAACCAACAAATAATGACTTGTTATCTGGTAATGCTGCCGAATGTTGGAAATGCCATCAAAGATGGTGGTCTGAGGAATCGGCCAACTGTCCCCATTGCAATACGCCAACAGGAGAACTTGACGCTGATATTGAAAATCCTTATTTCATTATAGACCTTGATATAGGTGTTGGTTATGCAGGGGGAATCATGGCTTTTCCCACTAAGCAACTTCGTGATGAATACGCAAAAATACTTTCTAATGTTTTACTTTGTGAGGTGACAGGGGCATGAAGCTATTCATTTTAATTTATGAATAATGTATTTCATTTATGTAAATTTTATTCGTAAGATCTTGTTGATTATGTACAAATTTAAATAAATACACTATATTTTGTTAGAGTCCCTATCGTTACTTATCAATATCTACCAGATGTTGAATTTGGGAATCATTCCTCAAGCCAAGGATACAATGTATCCCATGCTTGACTCATTATGTTTTCGCTTCTTTTTATAATAAATTCTTCATTCCATGTCTTAAAATCTATATCATCTAAACAGTTCAAAAATTCATATTTATACTGGCTAAAGTTATCTTTTTAAACAGTTTTTATGACCCTCCCCAATTCGTCAGTTTTTAATCCCTAATATGTCAGCTTTTAACCCCCAATCTGTCCGCATATAGTAAAAAATGTTCAAATAAATTAATAACTTGAAACCTAAGAAAACAAGATAAAACAGATTAAAACAAGAAAAACAACAACAGCACAAGCGATAATTTTTCCGTCACCTTTACTGATTAAATGATCACTATCAATTTTTTATTTATTTGTTGTTGT
>JALVEA010000035.1 GCA_027008665.1 Thiotrichaceae bacterium
ATAGGATCTTCTGCTGTTCCTACTTCTGGCGGGAAGGTATTACCAGATGTCTCTTTGCCAGAAAACAAACCAAACAACCAATTAAAAAAATCTGAAAAAAACATAATAACTACTCTTCATTAATATCGATTAATGATGACTACTATAATAGTTTATTGACTGATTATCTGTAATGGATGGCAATAGCAGCAAATAAAAATGAGGCTACCAACTTAAGGCGGGGCAAGTAAAGTCACAGCAAACTAGCGCGCTTTGCAGGGAATGGTTATTCCCTTCACAAAAAGTGCAACAACGTGGATGACTGCTTCTTGGCTCGCCCGAAGGGAGTAAGCCCAAAATGGTTTAAATTTCTCGGAATACGTACACGTTCCTTACTCAATCGTCACTTGATAACTCACTGAGCCTTTCGCCCCACCCTGCAATGTTCCTGTAAAATGCCATTCCACATCAGGGTCACGCTCTACTGGCGTACAGTTTAATCCATTGGGTGTGGTGTCACAGCTCGCACTGCTTGCATTTAATAAGGTGAATTCAGGAACACTATCATTGACTTCAAGATCTGTTATGGGGCCTGTGCCTGTATTGCTGTAGTAAATACGGTACTTTAGAACATCCCCAGGTTTCGCTTGATTTTGTGTTTCTGTTTCAGCGCTATTTTGCGTTATATTTTGTACCGTTTTGCGGAGTTCTAGCTTGGAACTGCCAGCTTTAGGCTTCGTTGGTGCTACAGGTGTATTTGCTGCGGCTTTCGTTAAGTCGGTCACTTTTAGTGTAGTCGTCCCTGTTATAGCATTGCCAAAGTCAAAATCAGCCGTTATTACATTGCTATACGTTTCTCCATTAGTAACGTTATTAGGAGCGTAGACTTTGTTGATTAGACAAACATTATTACCGCTTGTTACTGCAATATGAGCAGTAATTGGTGCATTAGCTTCTGCTCCATCCAGCTTGCCATTACAATCAGTATCTTGATAAATAATACTTGACCACCCCGTAGTGACAGCTGTGCTATCTACGGATGAGAAATCTACTGTGCCTGAGCTTTTAGGCGTAAAGGTATGTGCATAAAACACGACATTTCCAGCATTGACTGTGCCACTGTTGTTAGGTGCAAAGCTAGGGGGATGTACATCACCGAAGTCTTTGCCTGTAATTTCTGCATCTACGACGGCAAAACTGGCTAACACATTTTCTGTTGTTGATTTATAAGACGCGGGGTCTTTAGCCATTGTAATATCACAGTTTTTCGGCGTAGGTGTTGATTCTCTGGATGCTTCATAGAGCTGGTAGTTACCAGGAACGACTGGGAAGAACTGGTAGTTACCTTGTGCATCGGTTTTGGTGCTCATACAAACAGCATCACCGTCATTTGTTGTGCCGATAATAACAATAGGTAAACCGCTAATGCCTTTTTCGTTTGGATCATTCACGGTATCAACATTGCTATCGTTATAAACACGACCTTTTACAGGGAAACCGCCGACTTCAATCGTAAATGGATAATCTTCTACTTCACCATTAAGAACATAGCTTGCAGGATCATTCGCCGTAATGGGTTCATTGCTTAGACGTATCCGCGCAAAGGTGTCTGCAATAGCAATATCGTCAGGAATACTTAACCATTTGAGTTTTACTTTGCCATTATTGGTTCCTGTTGGTATGACCGTTACTTCTGAGGCTTCATCAGGATCAAACACACCATTGTGATCAATATCAATCCAGCCGATTAAATTAGCATCAGTAAGCAAGGTGTTTGTTACCTTGACCTCAACTTCATAAGCGATACCTGCATCTAAATCGGTTAGTTTTGGGAAGGCGGTTACACCGTCTTCGTCATCACCATTGGTATCATCGCCTGAAGCATCGGCACTTGGCTGATTCGCTGCTTCAGCATCAGGAGCGGTGCTACCAATTTTAAGACCTTCTTTAATGGCATGAACAGCCTCTCCGTAACTTGTACCTGTGACAGGGGCATCGCCATAATCCTTACAGCTTTCGGCGAGAGCAATATCATCTAGCACGATATTATTCGCATTTCCTGATAAAGCGGCATTGCTTAATACCAGTTCGATATTGGCTTGGGTGGCAACAAAAATGAGTTCTTTTTTATACCAGTTTAATTGACCCGTGCCTGCATTAATCGCGCCTGTGGTGGTACTGTGTAATTCATTGCCACCTGATTCAATACTGAGTTTGGCATTGGGTTTAGAAGCCCCGCCTTGACTGGCTGCATTGGCAATATTGATGCTGTACGTATAGGTTTTTCCAACTGTTAGCCCTGAAATGGATTGTTGGTAGAATTTTCCTGCATTGGCATCGGCATTAATCATTAAGAGGCGACCATTGGCATCACCTGTTGCATCATCGCCAATAATCCACTCATTACCTGCGGCGGCAATGGAGGATTTATCAAGCACTGCATATTGACCGTCTTGAATAATATTATCGCTTGCAGTGGCACTGCTACCGTCATTATAAAGATAACTGGTCGTAATCGAAGCGGGCAATGCGACACGTCCAACCCCTGCGCCAAAGGTTTCGCTAAAGCCTGCAACGCCACAACTTCCTTGTGACTGATAGGGTCTAACAAGAGGGATAAACGGGAAGTTTTGCCCTACTATACTGGTATCTACCACCTTAATTGCCAAATTTTGTCCGTTAAATACATGGCTTGCTGGGATATTTGAAGTGGTATCCACCACAATAAGATAATCACCTGAGAATACATTGCTAAAATTATAGTCGCCTGAAGCATCGCTTTGGGTGGTAGAGACTAAAATATCGTCTGCATCGAACTTGCCGTCTTTATTGACATCTTTATAAAGCTTCAGTGTTGCGGATGGAATGACTTGTTCATTGTCAAAGGTATTGTTTATATTGTCATCTTTATAGACCTTTCCACTAACTGTTAAGCTTGAAGTGACACCAATATCAATGGTTTTATTTTGTTGGTTTAAGTTTAAAACAATATTATCACTGCTTGCTGTTGCAGGGTCGATATTGCTGTCTAGCGTCCTATCCGTCCCCTGTTCTTTTGCTGAAAAGGCGTAGTAACTTTCAATCGTTGCTCTTACTTTATACGCTTTATCTGGGGTTAGTTCTAAAAATTTATACTTGCCATTTTTATCAGTCACGGTGGTCTTGAGTACCGCATCATTATTATTTGGGTCTAATAATTCAAGCGTAATACCTTCTACTCCTACTTCTCCCTCGTCTTGAATACCGTTTGCATTCGCATCTATCCATACCGTATCACCAAAGCCTGTGGAGGGTATAAAAGCACTGACATCATTTGACATCACAGGCAAACTCACACCATTGGCGTAAGCCCCTGTATTATTGGTATATACATCACCTAATGCATTGCCTGTTGGGGCTAATTTAATATTCATAGAGCAACTGGCATCGCCTGCTAAAGACGGCCCTGTTAAGCGTACTGCGGTTACCTCAGCATTTGTAAAGCCACAGCTTGCACTAGGGCCATTTTTATCACCCTGACACCATGTGGTCGAGCCACCTGCTTTATTGCTGTTTGCGGTGGGGGCTAGGTTGATTTGTCGTGGATCGGTATTAGAATAAAACCAGTTATCACCTGTGGCACAACTATAAGCACCATCTGCGCTTAAAAAGGCATAAGATCCAGTATAGGAGGTACTTTGTTTACGTTTGTGATTAATCGTGGTGGTACTAACCGTAAAATCCACGCCGAACGTACCATCACCATTAAAGGGTAATACGTCGATAATATCTAGGTTGGTTAGGTTTTTCGATGCGCCATTTCGTACAAAGGTCGTGTAGTCAATTGGAGATTGATCGGGGTTTCTAAAGGGTGTATTGACTTCTTTAGAGATCAGCAAGGCGGAAGGTACTGTCACCGTCATATTACGATTAGCGGTTCTTGCAGATAGCACGCTATTATCA
Organism: Thiotrichaceae bacterium; assembly: GCA_027008665.1. GTDB lineage: Bacteria > Pseudomonadota > Gammaproteobacteria > Thiotrichales > Thiotrichaceae > JAGLBW01. The sequence goes on from JALVEA010000035.1 coordinate 3,922, forward strand.
CTCGGTGAACTAATAAAGCTATAGGTGTGAATTGTACCTGAGGCGGCAGTTGCGCCGACTGAAATATTGAAGGTAATGTCTTCTATTGGCTGATTGGATGTTCGTACTCCTAAGTCCCAAACCAGCACTTGATCGTCTGCGGTACAACTGTTTTTTAGGTCGCTATCCTCTAATTCAGCGCAGGTAGCAATGGTCGGATCACCAATATTGGCACTACCTATCACATATTTTAAACCTGCATCGAGAAACTCAACTACTTTTACCGTGCCTGTTTCAGAATCTGGGCTATCGCTTGTATAGGTAGACTGAATGGTTGCAGCGACCACATCGCCTGGTTCCACAACATTAAGATCCAGTTCTTCTGTAATTCTAACAATTGCACGGGTTAATACGGCTCTGTCTGCTTTATAGTTTCCGCCTTCTGTTAAGGTAGGGTAACTATGTAGCTGTCTGCTTGCTCCTACCCAGTTATTTGTCGATGTCTTATATAGAATACTGTCGTGAGCAGCAGAGTAATTGACAATATTAATGCCATTGGGAAGTGGTTGCCCATCAAGACCTTTATTTCGTGCCTGAAGGTTTATCAACATTCCTACCGTTTCTCCACCTGCAGGTCCGTTTCCATCGGGGAAAGTCAAGCGTACCTTACTAATAGGTCCAACCGCTCTGGCAGCGGCTGTGGTTGCATGCCATACCACATTTGGATCACTACACTCTGTAATAACAGCAGCCGCATTATTATTATCAATCGGTGGTGGCCAAGTGCCAACATAACCCGTTGCATATTCAAATTTATAGTTATAGTTAGCGGTATTCCAATACGGTTTTGCAGCATTTACACCTTCTTCTCCGACAATATCAATCACATCTTGGGTATTGGTATCGATCACATCGCACAAAATACTGTCGGCAAAGGCTTTACCACCACTATTGCTAAGCTGCACTCTAGCAGCAAACTTTCTTTTTGGTGTTAATACACCATCACCAGAGTACCAACCTGTGGAGGTTGAAATGGGAATAACATTATCAATACCGTCCATATAAAACTTATAATAATTTCCTCCCACGCATTCTGGACCACAGTAATAAAGTTGCGCATCAGCAAAATTATCATTGCTACTTTCTGTTAATGCAGCAAAGTTAGATTGCCCTGAAATAGAGACGGGATCAAAGCTGGTAATACTATTTTTTACATACAGTATGCCTGAATCATTGGCGGGATTAGAATCACCGTAGGCGAGAATATCGTCATTCGGAATAAAAACTTCTATATTGCCGATAGCAATGGTTGAGCGCGATAAAGGGAGGATGCTACCTGTTTGAGATTGCGTGGGTACATGCTTCATCGAGGCATCAATGCCTGTGTGTTTAATATGAATAGGAGTCCCGACTCCTCCCGCCTGAGTACAGCTAATCGTCATATCGGCGGCTTTTGATGCCACACTTCGCTCAGGGTTTGCCGTATTATAAGCAGGGTAAGGATCACTTGTAGCAGAATAGCTTGCTCCA
>JALVEA010000036.1 GCA_027008665.1 Thiotrichaceae bacterium
CTTATTTGGGTGTTGAATATTCAAGTAAAAAGAAGAGTAATTATTATTATGGTGTTGCTGAAAAGGAATCAACAATTAATAGAAGCAGTTATACTGTTGGTAATACAATAAATCCCTATATTGGAATAAAAACAGCTTATAAAATAAATAAAAAATGGTCTCTATCGGGAAAGGTAGAATATCAATATTTAGATAAAAAAATATCCAATAGTCCTATTATTAATAAAAATAATAAATCCTCAATCGCAATGGGAGTTTTATATTCATGGTAACTCATTATAAAAATACGTGGCTATTTTACAGCCTTGCAACCCTTATTCCTTGGTCTTTTTGGTTTATTGCTGGGTATCTTAGTCATCTTGACGATTCCTATATGGATCTCGTTAGTGTATTAGGATTTATAGGGCTATTAAGTCCTGTCATCATTGCATTTTGGTTGATTTCTAAAAATGCTGAATTAAAAAAAGATGTATTGAAGCGATTTTTTAATTTTAGTTCGATTAAACCTATTTATTTTTTATTGGCGTTGTGTTTAATGCCTTTTAGCATTTTATTTGCTCAAGCAATCTCTTTATTATTTGGCTATAGTGCTTCTCAGTTTGTGATAACAGGAAGTTACACTTTTTCATCGGGTGTTTTCCCTGTATTATTTTTATTGATTGCTGCTCCTATTATTGAGGAATTAGCATGGCATTCTTATGCTACCGATGCATTACGCAATAAATTTAATCTCCTAAATACTTCATTAATTTTTGCTTTATTTTGGGGAATTTGGCATATCCCTCTTTCATCTATCAACCATTATTATCAAAGTAATATGATTGAAACAGGCTGGGTACACGGTGTTAATTTTTTAGTTAGCATATTCCCCTTTGTGATAATTATGAATTGGCTTTACTATAAAACGGGAAGGAATATTATTATTCCTATTATTTTTCATATAACAGCAGGATATTTTAATGAAATATTTGCAACAGACCCTGATAGTAAAATCATTCAAACTTTGTTATTGATTTTATTTGCCTCTTGGTTGGTGTGGAGGGAGAGAAGTTTCTTTTTTGAGCGTCATTATTATTGAAATAATTAATAGATCAATTTTATTGCTGATAAGGAAAGGAAACCCAAACAATGGCGCTTTTACCGTCTTCCCTTGGTGTGAGTTTTAAGATAGCGTTATTTTGCTCTATTAATTCACTCAGCCCGATAAGCGCTTCGTCAGCATAAAGAGCCTCAATATTGTCATATCCTGCAAGACTTAAACACAAATTGGCATAGTGTCCTGTTGCCCATGTTTTTATAAAAATACTTTCATCACCTTGTTTCCATGTGCTTGCTGATTGCTGTAATAGCTTTGATGTTATCTGGTACAAGTCAATAGAGCTGGCTTGAATAGCAGGTACAGAGCTTAATTGTTTATTGTAGATAATAGATGGATTGTTTTCAGAAGAAACTGCTTCAAATGCAGATTGAATAATATGATTAAAATCAAAACTCACTTGTTTATTTTTATTTTGCTTTGGATTAATCAAGGTATTTAATTCATAGATATTGCTATATAACTCATCCATATCATTAATTAATAGATTAAATTTATTTTTATATTGTGATGAGAAATTATTTGTTTTTACATTTTTTAAAAATGAAATATGCTTGGCTAATGCAGGCATACTGCTATTTAGATGTTTAAAGGTATTTAGGCTAAGTTGTCCTGAAGCTGATTGAAGCCCTGTTTGTTGCATATTTTTATTTACTTTTTCTATTTTTTCTTCAGCCTGTAATAACTGTTGTTGTATCGCTTTATTTTGTGTATTAGCCAGTAATATTTTAGAGGCACTTTTACGTAAATGAAGTAAAAACCACAATAATAATGCTAATAACATCGCAACACCTACAAGCATTATATTTTGCCATTTTTTAATGCCTTGTTGTAGAGTCTCTTGTGAATTCATGTATTGATTTACAAGTTGATTTGATTCCTCTGCAATATCAATCGACATAGCACTGTGCAACATTCTGTCAACCTTGGGTTTATATTTAACAATCAAGTTTGCATGAGTCAGATAATCTTGTATTTTATTTTTGATTTCATCATTATGATGAGCATTATTGTTTTGACGCTGTAATTGGGTTAGTTGTTTTTTTACGGCTTCTAGGTTGCGTATATTGATTAAATATTGACTGGTTAATAATTGCGACATCATCAATAATGCGCTTGTCTTTTTATTATCTAACAGTTGTTGTGAAGCTAAAGCTTGATATGCTATTTCTCCAGCCTCAGGTAGATAACGCACCGAATTACGCAAAATAGCCTGTTCTGATTTATAGCGTTCTACCGCTTCATTTTTTGTTGCAAAAGAATGTTTGTAAATTTGATATTGTTTAGCCGTTTTTGTGCCAACTACTTTTTCATCCGACATTCCCTGTTGCTCAAGGGAGCTTAAAGCTTGACGTATTTTAGCCATATCCTGTGCTAGTTGATCAAAATCTTGCAAGCTATAGCTATGTGTCTTTAGAATATTTTTACTCCATTCGGTATCTAATTGTTGTAATGTATTTAATGTTACTATATTTTTTTCAAAAACATTGTTGTTATTGGCTTTATTAATAAAATAATACGCAATACTAATAATTGCTATTGATAGCAAACTAAGTAGTAGCACTAAGGTTATTGCAAAACTAAACCCTTTTTTTAATTGCATTATTTAACCCTCTTTTTTAGAGCTGGATGTTCGCCAACTAATGTTTTAATAAAATGTACAATCGCTTCTTTGTCTTTATCAGGTGCTTTACGTCCAAGCTGATGTTTAAACATGATATCAACCGCATCCCTTAATGTTTTTGCTTTTCCATTATGCAAATAAGGAGCGGTTAGAGCTGCCATGCGTAATGAAGGTACTTTAAAACGGTGCATATCCTGTGGGTTACCCGTGACATTAAAACGTCCTTTATCGGCTGTTGTAATTTTTCCTTGTTTTTCAAAATAAGAGTCAACAACACCAAATACCTGATACATATTTCCACCTACATTGGCACCTTGATGACAAGAGGCGCAACCATAATGTTTAAACAGGCGATAACCTTCTTTTGCCTGTTCATCAATCGCTTTTTGATCACCTTTAAGGTAGCGATCAAAAGGTGAGTTAATCGTCACCAATGAACGCTCAAATTCAGCAATAGCATCTTTAATGTGCTCGCGGGAAATGGCATCTTTTTTTTCTTTATAGACCATTGCGAATTGGGCAGGATAAGTAGCATCTTTATAAAGTTTCACAATCACTTCTGGCCACAATGACCCCATTTCAACTTTTGCTTGTACAGGTCCATCCACTTGTTCGCTCAGAGTTTCGGCGCGTCCATCCCAAAACTGTCTAAATAACAGCCCGCTATTATAAACGGTTGGCGAATTAACAGCGCCAATACCGCCTTTAATCCCTATTGACAGCGCTTTGTTATCCGCTCCACCTAAGGCAAGATTATGACAACCCGCACAAGCTAGTGTATTGTCTTTTGACAAACGAACATCGTGAAATAAACGTTCGCCTAGCTTCACCTTCAGAGTATCAAGATCTTTAGGAGCCTCTAAAGGTTTAAGTGGCTCATTATCTGCGTATGTATTTAAAAATAAGCCTAAGAGTGAGATAAAAAATAAAATAAAAAAAATATATTTATACTGTTTTTTAAATTTTTTTATGGGTGATTCACAAGCATTGTGAGAGTCAAGATGTGATGTTATTGTCACAGGGAGTTTCCGCCATCGGTGTTGTTGTAATCGGTAGTAAATTATAGCTTAAATTATAAACATTTTTATTAAAAGCAGATAACTTGTCGATATAGTTATTAAATGATAGATATTTTTTTATGGAATATTAGAAAGATGGCGTTGCTTAATATATTAGGAATTTTTATTTTCCTTTTTTAGTTTTTCATCATTTTTTCTCATCATCTGAAAGGTTAAATACATTTTTGAAGGTGCTAGTAATAGCAGACCAATTGCAATCAGCAAAGCAAGTAACATAAAACCACCACCAGAAGCTACATTAGTAAAGGTTGCTAAGCCAACCCCAGTTACAACCATAATTAAACCTATTATCATCACACTGTATACAATGCGGTTTAGCTTTTCTTCTGTCATAAGACTGCTCCTTTTTAGTTTTTTTATCAGTAAAGCATCCTTAAAAGCTTATTGCGATGAGGATTGTCAAATGATTAGCAATTAAAAAGTTAATTGGTGACTATGAAGTGCTTTCCTAGTGCCAAAACTTCAGCCGCCTACTATTCAGACGCTTGACTCAACGGGGTTTGTAACGTCGAAACGTTTTAAAGAAGTCTTGCAGGAAAGTGTGTGGCTTTGTTGTGTTTTAGCCAAACGTGTGGGCGGGTTTACAAAACCCGCCCAGCTAGTTTTCTGCTGATGAGACCCAGAGAAAAAATATTTATATTCACATATTAATCTCATAGAAGTTATGCTGTCATCCAGCTTATTATCCACACTCTGTCTTTGAATGGTGACTGATCAATGCTTCGTTTTTTTCGTCTTTTTCTTAAACTATTGCTACCTATTATTGTACTTATTGTTTCTGTTTTTATTGCAATAAATCTAATGAAAACTACTCCTAAGCAAGAGCGTAAAAGTAAGCCAGCTGTTGAGGCGACGGTTGAGGTTTTAGTGGCAAAAGCGCAGGATTATACGGTTAAGGTGCATTCTCAAGGTGTGGTTGAGGCGACGACAACAGGGGTGTTAGTTGCAGAGGTGAGTGGACGTATTGTGAGAGTTTTTAATCATTTTTATAAAGGGGGGAGCTTTAAGAAAGATGAGGTGCTTTTACAGATTGATCCAAAAGATTATCAACATGATCTAACCCTTCTTAAAATAGATTTAATTCAGGCAGATGCTGCTATTGAGGAGGCACAGGCGGCTGTTTTAGAGGCACAGGCAATGGTGCAAGAAGTCTTAGCAGGTATACAAGGTGCAATGGCTGCGGTGCAAGAGGCGGAAGCTGCGTTACAAGAAGCACAGGCAAAAACGGATATTGCACGTAATGATTGGAAGAGTTTTAGTAAAAATACCCATCCCCCTGCATTAGCCTTGCATCTTCCTGCCCTTGCGAGTAAAAAAGCGATTCTTTCTAGCAAAAAAGCATTATTAAAGAGTAAAAAAGCATCGTTAAAGAGTAAAAAGGCTTTATTGGCAAGTCGAAAAGCGTCACTTGGGAGTAAAAAAGCGGCACGAAGGGCGATTGAAGCGCGTATTCAACAGGCGAAAAGGCGTTTATCTCGTACTACTATTCGCGCCCCTTATGCAGGGCGTATTTTAAAAAAACAAGTGGAAGTTGGGCAATATGTGAATACGGGAACTGTTTTAACTTCTATTTATGGACTAGATTCAGTTGAAGTGCGCCTACCGCTTAGTGATCAGCAGGTG
>JALVEA010000037.1 GCA_027008665.1 Thiotrichaceae bacterium
GGTAGTGTTAAGTTATCTTGTTGAAAAATATGAATATTGTAATAAATATAAAATAATATATGTTTTATTGGAGATTATTTTGTAATAAAAATGTTTAATAATTATTAATAAAATAATAAGTTGTTATACTTAAATAGTATTTGACAAATTAATTAATTATTATTACTGTGTGACGAAAAAATTATCTGAATATATTATCAACGGATAATGTGTTCAATTGTTGCTATTTTAGAAATATTATTATTTTATTACGGGAGTTAAGTAATGCCTCAGTATGATCAAACAATAGAAAGGGTTTCGAGTAATCTTTCTTCTGCTAATAATATAGATGGTGCGACACAACAAGCAATAAGTAGTTTATTATCAACCTTTGAAGATGAAGGTTATAGGGGAAAGTCTCTTAAGGTTGAAAGATTATCTGAATGTTACGAGCCTAAAGAAGATAACGATATGGTTGTGACGAGGGGGGTTGATGTTGTAAATACGAGTGCATCAATAATCGTTATGGAGGGCTTATCTCCTGTTGTTATTGATATTGATACTCCCATTGAAATAGGGCAGCGGGTTGTGATTGGCGGTGATGGGGCAGATAGTGTCTCAATTTTAGGTGGTGATTCGGTTGTTATTAATGCAGGTGCTGGTAATGACTCCGTTACTACAGGAGCAGGAAGAGATGTCGTTAATGGAGGAGTGGGTAATGATAGTATTAGCACAGGGGCAGGAGCTGATTCGGTTACTGTAGGACAAGGAGCAGATTCTGTTGATACAGGGCTTGGTTTTGATAGTGTTTTAACCGTATTAGATTCGGATGAAGCAGATTTTACTGTGGATGAGAACGGTCAAATTGTTATAACGAATATTGAAACGAATGAGATCACACAAATTGATAATGCGGAGTATCTTGAATTTGGCGATGGAGCAGGGCATCTTGTTGTTGGTAATAATTACAAAGATGATGTACTTGATGATGTCTTCAATACAATCCTGTCAAATACAGATGAGAATGCTACTCCATTATTAAGGGCAGGGGCACACCTTACTAATGATGAGTTGAGCGATATGATTAGTAACTATCTTGCTTCAGATCAATTTAATGAGAGTAGTCAAGGAGTAACGAATTTGAATGATTTGGTCGAGCTTATTTATGAAGATACATTAGGTGTTGAGGCTGAATCAGATGAGTTAACTAATTGGGTTGATCTTGCCAAAGCAGAACTTCAAGATCCATCTAATAGATTGGATGAAATTGCAGCGGAAATTGAAGCTACAGGAGATGTCGTTTTAATTGGTCAAATATCCTCTTCTGATATAGATATTGGTTCAATATAAGCTCTGGATTATTATGACAAAGAATATTGTTTGGTATCAGAATAATGTTACCCGAATTGCTCGTCAAAACTTAAATAGACATCGGTCAATAATGATTTGGTTTACGGGTCTTTCAGGTGCTGGAAAATCAACTTTAGCGAGTGCCGTTGAAGCCTATTTGCATGAGCTTCAATACCGTACTTATATGCTTGATGGCGACAATGTTCGACATGGTTTAAATTCGGATTTGGGCTTTAGCCTGAAGGATCGTGATGAGAACCTGCGCCGTATTGGTGAGGTTGGAAAATTAATGGTGGATGCTGGTGTTATAACATTAGCAGCATTTATTTCACCTTTAGAAGAAGAGCGAGCAAATGTTCGTCGTTTATTTGCTCGTGATGATTTTATTGAAGTTTATTGCAATGCATCATTAGATGTTTGTGAAACTCGTGATACAAAAGGAATGTATAAAAAAGCAAGGGAGGGTAAAATTTTGGATTTTACGGGTGTTTCATCACCTTATGAAGCTCCAATATCTCCAGATATTACTGTCAATACAGGGACAAAAAAGTTAGAAGACTGTGTTTATGATGTAATTGATGAATTAAAAAAGCGTGGATTAGTGCCTTTAACCCAAAACTAGATTGAGTATTAGCACCTGTTAGAGGCATGTTTTTAAGGAATAATAATAATTAGAGTGTAGTAACCATATCAACATGGATATATTCCTAAAAAAAACTATTTTCTTAGAAAGGCTAATGATTAATCAAAGTAAGCTTGTTGGAGTATTAATATTAGCTTTAATATTGTTAGTAGGTTGTGGTAATGAAAGAGCTTCAACGGCAAATGAGGCTAGCAAAGGGAGAGTAATTAGTAGTGAAATGCCCTTTACCATTGCTTTTCGTGGTGAACGCATACGGAAATTATTAAAGAATTATTCAAATTGGGAGCATTATTATCAAAAATATTCTGGAAGTATTAGGAAATACACATCAGAAGAATTATTAAACCTACCGAAGTCTAATCAAGTTTTTGCTGCTAAGTTTGATAAAAATTACCCCAATAAATTAAAATTATTACATTTTGATGGTAGGGCACGTCAAGTTCATACTGCTCCTCTTGTTTATCAGCGCTATTTCCCAGGGCATTGGGTGTATTTACCAGGAAGTAGGGTACTTTTGGATGTCACAGAAAATGTAGAGCAGATTAAAGTTGAGAATAGCCGTGTTTTTTCCTTAAAAGCTTATACTCGAAAATGGAAAAAGAAGACAATAAATTTTCCTCATGATGCATTGCTGGTAGCAGTGGATGAGAGCGGGAATAGATTATGGTATCAATCAGAATACGTTCAGATTAAGAGCTTGAATCATCATAATAATCTAGTTGAAATTAAGCGTGGGCAGTATTTTTCAAAACCACGAAGTTTTAAGGCGCATAGAGCTTTCTTACTCCCGTTAGCTGCTGGTATATGGGGAGGAAAACCTATGTGGTTTTATAATTATTCTACGCAAAGCCCAGTTGATAAAAATGGAAAACATGCAGGGGATATTGTTGCAGAGGAACTGCAACAATGGTTAGGAACAGAATTGAAATGGCTTGATGGTATTGCTTTTGATGTTGTTGATTGGCGGGTTAATAGCAAATGGGACACTGATAATAATAATTATTCAGATGGTGGTTATATTAAGGGAGTAAATGAGTTTGCTCGTGGTAACTTACATTTTTTAGAGAAACTGAGGAAATTATTACCAGAGAATAAAATACTAACAGCAGATGGATATCGTTTAAATAATCAACGGGCTATTCATGTGCTAAATGGTATTGAGTTTGAAGGCACTGTCAGATATGACGATGCTTTCCGTGCTTTTTCAAATACAGTTAATATCTTAAATTTTTGGAAGCAACAGCAATACTATAGACCTCAGTTTTCTTATTTAGTACAAAAGTTTCGTGATCAACACGACAAAAAAAATCAACAACGATTGACACGTTTTGGTGTGGCACTAGCAAGTATTTATGGTGTGGGGAGTGGTTTTATTGGGATTCATAAAATAAATCCACTTTATGAATCAGGTTGGCTTGGAAAACCTATTTCTTCGATTAAGCGTTTGGCATTGAGTTATCCTTTAAATGATTTTATCCAAACACCAAAGGTTATTTCCAATGTAAAAATCAGTCATCAAGGAAAAGAGTTAATTATTTCTCCATTGGATGTTTTAGAGCCTATGCGTTTAAGTTGGTCCTTTCCAAAACCAAAAGAAGGAGATTTGTTATTGCAATTGACGTTGCTTTCTTTAAAAAATTCTATAGATTTTCCTAAAAAAGCACAAATTCCTAGAGCAATCAAAGTTACTGCTACTAATTTACCTTATTTTGGCGAAGGGATAAAGAAGCAGAAACAGTATACAAAAAGTTATGGTTTGTTTAATGCAAATGAATCACAACAACTTTCCTTCTATTTTCGTAGAGCGGCAAAAGCTAGAGGAAAAACACTTAATTTAGTCTTAAATATTGAACCCTCAAATAGCGTTAAAATGAGTCAGATAGCTCTTTATCAATCAGCAGATATTCATTGGAGAGAATTTGAAAAAGGTTATTTATTACTTAACCCTTCATTAGAGCCTCAGAGAGTAGATTTAACTCATCTGCTTGGTAATAACAAATGGACATTATTTAATAGATTAACAAGGGAGGAAATAAATCAGAATTATATAATAATCCCCCCTATTGATGCCTTGTATTTAGAAAAGGGAATATAATTGTTTTTGACTAAAAATAGTAATAAAAAAAAATATATATAGTCTATAATCAATACGATGGTAAAAAATATTGTCATCATATTTTAAAATTAATAAATAAGGAATATTATTATGCATTTTCGAGTTCGTGGAAGTAACGTACAAATAATTAAAACAGTAAAAGATGTAACAGGAAAAGCAAAGTCTATGCCTATTGGCTCTGCAAGTTTAACGACAGGAAACATAAAAAATGATGCTTTAGAAAAATTGACTACAAATGAGCAAGCTGAAGTTAAAGCTTGGATTGACAAACGCATGAGGATTATTAAGCAGGATTTAGAGGTTAGGTTAGCACTTCTTCCAGATATTTTAGAAAATTATACTTTAGCAATTCGTAAAGGTACGGTTGTTTTATCTAAGGAAGATGCTACTCGACTAGATAAAGCAACCAGAATTTTCCGTAGAACTGTTGTTGCTAGCTAAGGAAGAAAACTTCAATAATATGATAGATACTCTTATAAAATTAAAATCATGCTTCGTAATACGGAGTTTGAAATGAAAAGGATTGCAGTCTTTGGTGCAAATGGTTTTATTGGAAAGAATGCGGTCAAATTTCTTTCTAATTACAGTGACTATGAAGTGATTGCACTATCTCGAAAATTTGATAAGAGTATAGAAGAATATCCTAATGTAACTTATAAAATTGTTGATTTACTTGATCCATTTCAAGTCATTTCTGCGGTAGAAAATATTGATGTTGTTATACAACTCGTTTCTACATCAAGCCCAGGAATGATGAATCAATTTCTTGAGGAAGATATTTATAATAATGTAATACCTCATATTAGTTTTATTAGGATATGTTTAAGCGCAAAAGTTAAGCGAATTATTTTTCTCTCATCGGGAGGGACTGTTTATGGGCAACCAAAATATCTCCCGATTGATGAGAATCATCCAACTGACCCCTTGAGTTCACATGGTATTAGTAAATTAATGACTGAAAAATACTATGGATTGTTTGCTCAAACTGAAGAACAATTAGATTATGTTATTTTGAGGGTTTCAAATCCTTTTGGTCCTCATCAAATATTTAAAAAATCACAAGGATTAATTGCTGCGGTTATTGATAAAATAAAATATAAGCAAGATGTGCTTGTTTATGGTGACGGTACAGCAGAGCGAGATTATATTTATATAGATGATCTTATGTCTGCCATTGTTAAAGTGATAGAAACAACTGACATTTCTTGTGAAATATTTAATATTGGTAGTGGGCAAGGAAAAAGTGTGAATGAAATTATAAAAGCAATGGAAACTGTAATGGGGCAAGATATACCAATAAGGTATATTGCTCAACGTAACTCT
>JALVEA010000038.1 GCA_027008665.1 Thiotrichaceae bacterium
GAGGCAGTTCAAGAATCTAGTCCCAAGGAGGCAATTTCTACAGATAATGGCAATAATGAAGAAACCACCTCTACAACAGATACCCCCCCTGCTTCAGCGGATGAAAAAACACAAGGGGCTAAGACTGAAACTAAAGAAGCCACCTCTACTACTGAAGTCATTACAAATGATGATAAAACTCCAGAGACAGAAACTAAAGATGTAGCCTCTGAAAAAGAAGAAACCACAAACACAATCTCCGCAGACACTGCGTCTAATGAGCAAAAATCCCAAGAAATAATCCCTCAAAATGCAGTAATTTCTACAAATGAAGCATTACAAAATGCTGACAACAAGAATGCAGTACCTGCTCCATCAAACTCAATCATGGATGATATACAAGAGCAAATCAAAAAATCCAAAACCCTGCTTAAACTTATTACAGATCAAGAATAAGCAAACAGGTTCAAAAAAACTGTGCAAGCATTCGTGGAATAAATAAAAAATTTTCTTTTTCTTTATATCCCCAAATATTTGCACAGCCTAAGGAAGTAAATTTGTTTCATACCCATCCCTTGTCAATAGAGCTATCCTTCACCGCTCACAGCCCCCCTTTAATATCTAAAATTCCCCAGATACTCGGGCAATGATTGCAAAGATAGGCTTTATGCGTACTATCTACTGCTCGCCATTTACAATTTTGTGATATTCATCACAGATATACTAGTCAACTACCCCTAAACTAAAGACATAGGGGGCTTAAATCGCAAGATTTTATAAAAATCAGAATAATTACAATTTTCCTAGAAGGAGTATTATATGTCTTTAATTAAAGATAGAAAAAAAACTATTATTTCAGTTGCGTCTCTTATTATAAGTACTATTTCAATCACAACGGTTCAGGCGCAGTTGCCTGAACCTTATAAGCAGGTCTGTGCCAGCCTTGGAAGCAATAATTCCCCAACAGATGAACAACAAAATTTTAAAAATATTTGCAATAATGTTATTGCACAAGAAGATGGGACTGATAATGAGGCAATCGCAGCATTAAGACATGAAGAGCTTTCTGTTCAGGGCAATGCATCACTAGACTCATCCAGAAAACATACGAATCAAATCACTACAAGAATAAACGGACTTCGCCAATCGTTAAAGGGAGGGGCTTCTGGAGATGATAATGGATTGCTTGAATCTAGCCGTTGGGGATTTTTCGCTAATGTTGGCTATAATAAAGGCGATAGAAAACAAACTATTGCGGTCGATGGCGTAGGGGCTTTAGGTGATGCCAGCCAAGCGACTGTTCAAGGAGAAAGAGCGGCTGATTTCGATGGCAATGAGTTATCAATCGGTCTTGATTATCGCTTCCCCGGTGAAAAAATCATCGTGGGTACAGCATTTGGTTATAATAAGTTAAATTCCCATTTTACTGATCAAAATCACTCTGGCGGTAATACAAAACTTAAAGGACAACATTTAAGTGTTTATAGCAGCTATCTCCCATCAGATAAAATCTATATTGATGGAATCCTCAGTATTGGTAATAATTCTATCAACGGCTCTCGCCCTGTTCCTGTTTATGACAATCGTACTGCAACCGTGCTTGCAAGCGATGGAAAGGCTTTTTCAGATACAGACAGCCAGCAATTATCCGCAAGTATCGGCATGGGTTATGAGTTTAACCGTAACGCCTTAAATATAACCCCTTATACCCGACTCGATTATACTAATACAGATATTGATGCTTACACTGAAACCGTATTAGATAATGATCCTTCCGCTCGTAACTCCAGTGGAATGGCTTTGGCTGTAGAAAAACAAAGCGTTGACTCATTAGTTGGTGTTCTTGGCATTCGAACCAGTTATCCTATCAGTTCATCAGGCGGTGTTTTTGTTCCTCAAGCCTCACTGGAATTAAATCGTCAATTTAGACAAGATGCACGCTTTATTGATGCCACACTTCCTGTCGCCGCTGGTCTGAATACCCCCAAACCAAGTACAAAAACCTCTCAATTAGATCGAACTTATCTTAAACTTGGTCTTGGTGTTTCTGCTCTATTCCCTAATGGACACTCTGGTTTTATTCAGATTGAATCATTACAGGCAAGCAACGACTTATCAGATACCGCTATTAAAGCGGGTTATAAACTGGAGTTTTAAGGAAGTTCCAAGCAATAATTCAGGTGCACTAATGAAGAAAATTCCTAATTACACTATTGAACGTGAAATCGGCGAAGGCGGGATGGCAACCGTTTATCTTGCTGTACAAGATATGCTTCATCGCTATGTTGCGCTAAAAGTGATGCGCCCTGAATTAACACAAGATAAGAATTTTCGTCAGAGTTTTTTAAGTGAAGGTTCTACCATTGCCAATTTAGAACATAGTAATATTATACGCATTCACGATATCGGTATTACCGATGATACGGTGTTCTATATGGCAATGGAGTATCTTAGCGGTGGTAGTCTCAAAGAAAGGCTCGACAAAGGCAAACTGTCCTACTCGCATACCGTCTTTATCCTTGAAGAAGTTGCCAATGGACTCGCTTATGCACATAAAAAAGGCTATATCCATCGAGATATTAAACCTGCAAATATCTTATTTCGTGATGATGGAATAGCCATTCTTTCAGATTTCGGCTTAGCAAAACTACAAAGTAGTTCAGGTGAATTAACTCGTATGGGCTTTACTAAAGGCACGGTTCAATATATGAGCCCTGAGCAAGCAACCACAACAGACCTTGATCAACGCTCCGATATTTATAGCCTCGGACTTGTTTTTTATGAAATGCTAACAGGAGATAAGGCTTTTTTAGCCGATTCGACCATACAAGCTATACATCAACATACAACAATCGCCCCTCCTAATTTACCCGATGAATACGCTTTTTTACAAGCTGTTCTGAATAAAGTTTTGGCTAAAAATCCTGATCAACGCTATCAGAATGTAAATGATTTTATCAGGGCTATAAAAACAGCCATTCCTCCCGATCAAGACCCAGTAGAATCAAACGATGAGCAAAGTGACGCTGATGATACCACTGTATTCTTTCCTTCGCCCCCTACTACTGAACATATTGTCGCTAATAAAACCAAGAATAAGAAAAGTTTAATACTAATATTTGCCTCTTTACTTATTTTACTAGGCAGTGCCTTTGGTATTTATCAATATTCTTCTGTAAAAAATATCACTCCTCTTAATACAGCAGAAACAATGAAACTAGCACAGACAACAACGGAAATTAATAATGAAACAACATCAACTAGTAAACAAAGCCAAAATAATGCGGAACATATTAAACAGCAAGCATTGTTAAAACAAACAGCCCCAAAAGAGGAGCTTGCAAAACAAAAAATAAGAGAAGAGCAAAAAGCAAAAGAAGTAGCCTTAGAAAAACAAAAAGCTCTTGAAGAGGCACAAGCCGAAGAACAGCGAAAAGCAACAGAAATTGAATCTGCCAAACAAAAAATACTTGCTGAAGAAAAAGCAAAAAAAGAGCAGAAAGCCAAGGAAGCGGAGCATATAAAAAAACAACAACAATTAGCTAAACAAAAAGCTCTTAAACGAAAAAAAGCAAAAAAAGAACGGATTAGAAAAAACAAAATAGCAAAGGAGAACGCCCGTAAAAAAGCAATTGCAGAAAAACAACGTAAAGAAAAAAAGATCGCAGAGAAAAAAGCAGCAGAGGATAAAAGAAAGCGAAATCTAGTTGCAAAAAATCAAGCTAAAATCAAAGTATCTGTTACGCTTGAAGGGCGACCTTTAAAAACGTATATTATGGTCACAAAAAAAGGAAAACGTATACGGGTAGCTAAAGGAAAGTCATTTGCAGTCTTTACCCTCCCATTAGGTCAATACACTGTCTCTGCGAATTATAATGGAAAAAAAGCAACAGCCACTACCCGTTTAGAGGAAGGCGATATTATTATGCAGAAATTTTCATTTAAAAAATCGACTCATAAAAAAGCCCCACCTCCTCCTACTACTCCTTCTTTAAATTATTGAATTCAATTTTAAAAAAATAAAACAAGAGATATAAATAATGACGGACATCTCAAGCATCAATATTCCAGATCATGAAATAAAAAAGCAACTTGGCGAAGGGGGAATGGCAACGGTTTATCTCGCCGTTCATAAACGCCTGCAACGGGAAGTTGCGCTTAAAATCATGAATCCTGATACCGCATCTAATAAAGCCTTTCAAAAAAGCTTTATTACCGAAGGGCGTATTGTAGCGAAGCTTGAGCATCCTAATATAGTGACGATTTATGATATTGACGCACAAAATGGACATTTTTATATGTCAATGGAAGTGCTGCGTAAAGGAAGCCTTAAAGAACGTCTAGCTAATGGAAAATTACCCATTTCTAATGCGCTCAGAGTAACCGCACAAATGGCGGATGCACTGAATTATGCGCATCAAAAAGGCTATATTCATCGTGATATTAAACCTGCCAATATTATGTTTCGTGAAGATGGCAGTGCCGTACTGACAGATTTTGGTATTGCCAAAATGCAAGGTACAACGGGTGAAATGACACAAATGGGGTATATCTCTGGTACTCCTTTTTATATGAGTACCGAACAAGGCACTGGCAGTCATAAAATAGATCATCGTGCTGATATTTATAGCTTAGGCATTGTTTTCTATGAAATGCTCACAGGTAATAAACCCTATACAGGGACAGATACTGTTGCCATTCTCTACCAGCATGTACATGCTGATATTCCCACTTTAAAGGGAGAAAATAGTGTCTTTCAGCCTATTTTGGATAAAGCATTAGCTAAAAATCCTGAAGATCGTTTTAATACCATTGCAGAATTTTCAGAAGCACTGTATGAGGCTTCAAAAACAGATGCAGAAACGCTTTTAATGGTTCCTGCTTTATCAACAGAAAAAATTATTATAGAAAAAAAACCAATTTGGCCTTGGTTAGTTGCCATTGCTGTTATTGGTATTAGTGGAGTTGCGGGGACTTATTACTACAGCAAATCAACAGAAGAGCAACGAATTGCAATAGAAAAAGAAAAATTACAACAGCAAAAAGAACAACAGGCTATTGAACAGGCTCGACTAGAAAAAGAACGAGAAACAGAACGTAAATTATTAGAGGCTCAAAAAAAGGCAGCGCAATATCAAACAGCAGCAGTTCAAAAAAGCATAAATGAAGATAAAATTAAAAACCTGCTTGATCGCGCTCAAGTCCTTGAAACAAAAAGACGCTTTTTCGATTTTAGTCACTGGTCTCAGGGCTGTAAAGACTATTTAAAAAGCATCGATGGCCCCTACGACCCTAAAGATAGTAGTGAAAGCCAGTATAAAGAAATATTAAAAATTAACCCCGATCACAGCAAAGCTATCGAAGCATTAGAACAATTAAAGAAAAATCGAATTCTTAGCTT
>JALVEA010000039.1 GCA_027008665.1 Thiotrichaceae bacterium
TTGTAATTGCAAAATCTAGGTGAGGGAGACCGCCCCTTCTGGACTCTAGTTGCAACTTGGAATAGTTATCAACAGAGAGCGTAAAAAACCAAGAGGTTATAGATTTTATATGATTTTTTGGAGCGGCTAAAGCACCTTACTGATAATCTCACCATCTTTTACTTGAATATTAATCTTGTCACCTGTTTTCAATTGCCTAACAGAGCTAATAACTTTCTGTTTTTTATTATCTGTAATAATGGCATAACCACGTTCTAAGGTTTTTAAAGGATTGATTGCATCTAAGCGCGTTGTTTGAAGGGTTAAATGTGATCGTTTAGCGGTTATATTCACCTTTATAGCATGATGCAATAGCTTGATTTTTTGCCTCAGTTTTTGTTGTTGGTTACGAATACGGTCAGCAGGGGAATTTGTACTTAATCGTTTTTTAGTCAACTGAATCGCATTTTGTTTATCTTTTAGCTGCTGTTGTATATTAAGCGTTAAACGTGTTTTTAATGCATCGAGTTGTTGGGATTGTTGTTGCAGTTGATAAGCGGGATCTTGTTGTTCTAATCGTTTCGACAACCATGCAATCTGCTCATTTTTTTGTTTAAACTTTGCTTGTATTCTGCGTAGCATTTTCTGTCTAAATTGTTGCAAGTCACGTTTTAAATACTCGCTATCAGGACTGACTAATTCAGCCGCCGCAGAAGGTGTGGGAGCGCGTTGATCTGCAACAAAATCAGCAATTGTAAAATCTATTTCATGCCCAATACCTGTCACAATAGGGATGGTTGTTTCATAGATTGTACTTGCTAAATTTTCATCATTAAAAGCCACTAGATCCTCAAGAGAACCTCCGCCTCTGGCTATAATTAAGACATCACAACTCTGGTCGATATTCGCTTGACGAATTGCGTTCTCTATTTGCAAAGCCGCCTGTGAACCTTGCACTGCTGTGGGATAAATCAATACAGGAATATGCGGGCAACGTCGTTTTAAAATATTTAAAATATCACGTAATGCTGCCGCTGTTGGTGATGAAATAATACCAATTTGCTTAGGGTAAACGGGAAGAGACTGTTTAAATAGCGGATCAAACCACCCCTTAGCAGCTAGCTTTGTTTTCAATGCTTCAAATTGTTTTTGTAATAAACCGATTCCCGCATCTTCCATATACTCTGCAATCAGTTGAAACTCTCCACGTGCCTCATACAGACCAATTCTTCCTCGTAGCAACACTTTCTGACCATTTTGAGGTTTCACATTGATATATCGACTTCTATTTTTAAACAAAGTACAACGTATTTGAGCAGTCGAGTCTTTAAGAGAAAAATAGAGATGCCCCGATGCAGGACGCGCTAAATTAGAGATTTCCCCCTCAACCCAGAGCAATGGAAAGCCCTGCTTGAGAAATAAACTAACCTCTGCGTTCAGCTCAGAGACTTTTAAAATGGTACGATTGGTATTTTTCATTGACCCTTATCTGACCCTCTTTTCGCATTATTTTAGTATGATTGTTAAAATAATAAAAAATGCGTCTTATAGCCACAGAATAATTACGCATTAATTAAACTTATAACTGAACTTATTAAAATTATAACCATCTATAGTAGTGTAAGTGTTTAAGATTAATATAAAAACTAAAGGGGAAGTATATTATGGAATTCATCGTTATCTCATTATTCATTATTATCGCTGTTGCTTGGTTCTCAATCGCACGAGACTTGCAAAGAAAAGACTACAAACGTGAAACCATGCAGAAGATTTTTGAAGATGGTTTTTAAGCAGATTTAGAAGCCTCTTAAAACAAGCATTTATCATTAACAACCATTTATCATTATTTATTCATCACAGTCTATTAGCAATGATAGACTGTTTGTCAACTGCATAATAATTAAAATAACCCTCAGCGGACAAAATAATGAAAAACAAACTAGCCTTACTTGGTCTTAGTAGCTTAGTTGTTATTGCAACAGGTTGCGCCCCTCTCCCACATAAATCATCACAAAGACAAGCTTTACCTCGCTATACGCAACCTTCAGTACAACAATCTTATAGACCGCCAGCACAACCACAGTATTCTCCTGCAATACAAACACGTAAAAATATTGTAAAACTGGCTTATCAACAACTAGGAATACGCTATCGATATGGAGGATCTAGCCCAAGAGAAGGATTTGATTGCAGTGGTCTGACCCGCTATCTCTATCAAAATGGAGCTGGAATTAAGATACCCCGAACTTCTATTCAACAAAGAAATAAAAGTCGCACCGTGCAGTATGCGAATTTAAAACCGGGTGATTTGTTATTTTTCAAAACAGGCTCTAAAACCAATCATGTCGGTGTTTATATCGGTAATCATCAGTTTATTCATTCCCCTAATCAACGTAGTAAAGTAAAAGTCACCACAATGAATAATGCTTATTGGCAACGTAGATTTGTTAAATTTGGAACTTTTTTGGGAAGTTAGCTGGCTCTCTGAGGAAGAATAAAATAGCGTTTAAACTTGGAGATAAAATTCAACTTATTGTTGTTTCTATCCTTATTGCCACCATACTATAAACAGCTAATACATAATCAATCTAAAATAATACTTAATATTTAAGAGTAAGGAGAACTTACAATGAGAACCGATAAATTAACTAGTAAATTTCAACTAGCATTGCAGGATGCTCAGTCTTTGGCATTAGGGAAAGATCACCAGTTTATAGAACCCGTGCATTTATTAATTGCATTACTTGATCAGGAAGGTGGGATTGCACATAGTGTGCTTTCACAATCAGGGGTCAAGGTCAATCTATTACGTTCGCAACTAGGTAAAGCCCTCGACAATATGCCAACTGTTTCTGGAGGAAATCAAGGAGAAATTCATGTTTCTAATGATCTTGGGCGTTTACTCAATGCAACGGATAAATTATCACAACAAAACGGTGATCAATACATATCGTCTGAATTGTTTTTGCTAGCGGCATTGGATGATAAAGGCAAAGTAGGTTCTTTGCTTAAAGAAGCAGGGGCTACTCATGAGGCATTGAAAATGTCGATTGACAATATCCGAGGCGGACAAAGTGTTAATGATCCTAATGCAGAAGATCAGCGTGAGGCATTGAAAAAATACACTATTGACCTGACCGAACGTGCAGAACAGGGGAAAATTGACCCTATTATTGGGCGTGATGAAGAAATTCGTCGTATGGTGCAAATTTTACAGCGTCGCACAAAAAATAATCCTGTTATTATTGGTGAGCCAGGGGTGGGTAAAACTGCATTAGTGGAGGGTTTAGCGCAACGTATTGTCAATGGCGAAGTCCCTGATAGTTTTAAAGACAAACGTCTATTGTCACTGGATTTAGCGGCACTATTAGCAGGGGCTAAATTCCGTGGTGATTTTGAAGAACGTCTTAAAGCGGTGTTAAATGATGTTGCCAAATCAGATGGTAATATCATTATGTTTATCGATGAATTACACACAATGGTCGGTGCGGGTGCATCAGAAGGTGCATTAGATGCAGGTAATATGCTCAAACCTGCCCTTGCTCGTGGTGAATTGCATTGTGTGGGTGCGACGACTTTAGATGAATACCGCAAATATATTGAAAAAGATGCCGCATTAGAGCGACGCTTTCAAAAAATTATCGTTGATGAGCCGTCAGTAGAAGACACTATTGCCATTTTGCGTGGTTTAAAAGAACGTTATGAAGCCCATCACGGGGTTGAAATTACTGATCCTGCCATTGTTGCGGCGGCGACGCTTTCACATCGTTATATTTCTGATCGTCAGTTGCCTGATAAAGCAATTGATTTAATTGACGAAGCCGCCTCGCGTATTCGTTTAGAAATTGACTCTAAACCTGAAGCAATGGATAAACTAGAGCGCAAATTAATTCAATATAAAATCGAACGCGAAGCACTGAATAAAGAATCGGATAGAGCCTCTAAGAAACGTTTAGCAATTATCAAAGAAAAAATTGCGCTATTAGAAAGAGAATATTCGGATTTGGAAGAAATTTGGAAAGTTGAAAAATCAGCCGTTCAGGGCACTGCACATATTAAAGAAGCCTTAGACAAAGCACGGATTAAATTAGAAACGGCGCGTCGTACAGGTGATTTACAGCATATGGCAGAGCTTCAATATGGTCGTATTCCTGAATTAGAAAAACAACTGCAAGCAGCCAATGAAGCGGGTGAAAAAGATGATTTTCAACTGCTTCGCAATAATGTCACTGATGAAGAAATTGCTGATATTGTTTCCCAATGGACAGGCATTCCCGTTGCTAAAATGCTCGAAGGCGAACGCGATAAATTACTGCGTATGGAAGAAGAATTAGGTAAACGTGTCATTGGTCAAAACGAAGCGGTAAAGGCGGTCTCAAATGCTATTCGTCGTTCACGTGCTGGTTTATCCAACCCTAATCGCCCTACTGGTTCATTTTTATTCTTAGGACCGACAGGGGTTGGAAAAACAGAATTAACCAAAGCCTTATCAAGTTTTTTATTTGATACAGAAGATGCAATGGTACGTATTGATATGTCCGAATTTATGGAAAAACATTCGGTTGCAAGACTGATCGGTGCGCCTCCAGGCTATGTTGGTTATGAAGAAGGAGGCTATTTAACAGAGCTTGTGCGTCGCAAGCCTTACTCGGTTATTTTGATGGATGAGGTCGAAAAAGCACATCCTGATGTGTTTAATATTCTGCTTCAAGTGTTAGAAGACGGTCGTTTGACCGATGGTCAAGGTCGCACTGTTAATTTCCGTAATGCAGTCGTTGTTATGACCTCTAACTTAGGTTCAGACATCATTCAAACCATGGCAGGCGAAGAAAATTATAATCAAATGAAACAAGCGGTCATGGCGATTGTCAGCAAACACTTTAAACCCGAATTTATTAATCGTATCGATGATAGTGTTGTTTTTAGACCCTTGGATAAAAATGAAATTCGTCAAATTGCAAGAATTCAATTACGTTTATTGAGTAAGCGTTTAGAGAGTCGTGAAATGAGCATTAGCTATAGTGATGATGCCTTAGATCTTCTTGCCGAAGAAGGGTTTGATCCTGTCTATGGCGCACGTCCACTCAAACGAGCAATTCAAAGCTCTATCGAAAACCCATTAGCGCAACATATTTTAGCCGGTGATTTTGCAATAGGTGATACCGTTTTGATTGATATTGAAGAGATTGAGAATATTTCTCGGTTTACCTTTATAAAGCAAAATTAAGCATCTTTGTGTGTCTAAAAACGGCCTATCTTGACGGGATTTGTAATCCCGTCGCAATGTTTTTGTCTTATTTCCAAACTCTTATTTGGGAATGCCACACGCGCGATTGTGGTTTGTTATTACGTCGCGAGGAGATTGATTAGCGTAGCTAATCAACGACGAAGCAGTTTTTTGGATTTAGCACATAATTCAAAGAGATTGCTTCATCGTTTATTATGGTTGTTTACTTAACCTATTTTACTAGCTGATTTAAGTTTAAGATTGGCATTAAAATAGAGAGGACGATGGTTAAAACAATTCCTCCCATGATTAAGATTAGCATGGGTTCAAAGATACTTAACATGCCTGTCATCATGCTGTCGGTTTCTCGTTCTTGCTGAATAGCGGCTCGTTCGAGCATTTCATCGAGCTGTCCACTATTTTCACCACTGGCGATTAGATAAATTGTCATTGGGGGAAAGTAGCCTGATTGTTCTAATGTTTTATGGATTGCTTTTCCTTCGCGGACTTTAACAGCGGCTTCTTCAACGGCTTGACGCATGGGAACGTTTTGAATCACTCGGGATGAAATGCTCATGGCGTTTAAAATAGGTACGCCGCTGGAGGCAAGAATACTTAATGTTCTTGCAAAACGGGCGGTGTTTAAACCACGCACCATTTTTTTTACCCCAGGAAGTCGCAATAGTAGACGATGATAACGGTATTCCCATTTGGGAATTTTAACTAGTCTTTTAAAGATAATGATTGCTACAATAATAATGGCGAGCATGTGCAGTCCATAATCAATAATAAAATCACTCAGAGCAATAATCATCTGTGTCATTGCGGGTAATTCTTGCCCCATATCTTCAAATACCCCCACAATTTGCGGCACAATAAAAGCTAATAAGCCCGCGACGATGGCAATAGATAGGGTAATTAATATAACAGGATAGACTAATGCCGTAGAGAGTTTTTGTTGTAACTCTTGGCGGTCTTCGGTGTAATCTGCTAGGCGTTCGAGAACTGCATCTAAATGTCCTGATTCTTCTCCTGCTGAAACAGTGGAGCGGTACATATTAGGAAAAACAGAGGGGAATTGATTTAACCCGCCTGCAAGAGAATGTCCTTCTAAGACACGAGAGCGAACGGCGGAAATAATATGTCGCAGGTTTTTTTTCTCGGTTTGTTTGGCACAAATAGCTAATGCTTCTTCTAAAGGAGAGCCTGACTGGGTTAAGGTTGCTAATTGACGTGTAAACAAAGCAAGGTCGGCGGGTTTGACTTTGCCGGCACGTTTTACACGAGAGCCTGAGCTACTTTCCTTTTGTTCAACTTGTTCTACACTCAGGGGGGTTAGTTTTCCATCACGCAATGTTTGGCGTACTTGACGTGCATTGTCTGCCTCAAGCATTCCGCTTTCTTGTTGTCCTTTGGCGTTTAACGCCGTGTATTCAAATGCAGGCATGGTTTTTTTGTTTTTTATTAAGTAGCTAGGAATGAAAGCTTCAGCTTTTTCCGCCCGATACAGAAAGGCGAGAGGATTGCCCAATAATAAAAGCTTTCTTTTTTAAGCGCAAAAGCTTTCACTTTTGCAAAGTAGGTAAATTTATCTTTTGATCATTAATTTTTAGCATCTTCACGGGTTACACGAACCACTTCTTCTAATGAGGTTTTTCCTTCTAGCACTAAACGCGCTCCATCTTGACGCAGTGAGGGAGTGCTTTGATGCACATAACGCTCAATTTCTATTTCACTGACATCATTATGAATCATATTACGGCATTGATCATCGATTTCTACAAACTCATAAATACCATTTCGACCACTATAACCAAGTTGGTTGCATTTAGGGCAACCTTTGGGGTGATATAGGACGGGTGGATTATTAATATCCAATCCTAATGTTTCACAATCTTTTTGATCGGCTTCATAAGGCATTTTACATGCATCGCATAATAAACGTACCAGACGCTGAGAGACCACGCCAATCAAACTAGAGGAGAGTAGATAGGGTTCAACCCCCATATCACGTAAACGAGTGACCGAGCCTACGGCTGTATTGGTATGCAGTGTTGAGAAAACTAAATGACCTGTTAAAGACGCTTGTACCGCAATTTCAGCCGTTTCAATATCGCGTATTTCGCCGATCATCACCACATCGGGGTCTTGGCGCAAAATAGCGCGTAGACCACGGGCAAAACTCATATCAACTTTATTATTTACCTGCGTTTGTCCAATGCCATCAATAAAATACTCGATAGGGTCTTCTACGGTCATAATATTGCGCGAGCTATTATTTAAATCCGTTAACGCAGCATAAAGTGTAGTGGTTTTACCTGAACCTGTTGGGCCTGTGACTAAAATAATTCCATGTGGTTTTTTAATCAGCGCGCTTAGACGTTGGTGGGTGGTAATATCCATTCCCAAATGTTTGAGATTTAAACGTCCCGCTTGTTTGTCTAGTAAACGCAATACAATCCGTTCATTATGACCTGATGGAAGGGTAGAGACACGTACATCGACCGAACGTCCTGCGACTTTGAGTGAAATGCGACCATCTTGAGGAATACGTTTTTCAGCAATATCCATCTTTGACATCACTTTAATCCGAGAAATAATCAAAGGTGCTAAAGCACGCGGTGGTTCTAAAATTTCACGCAAAATACCGTCTACTCGCATTCGTACTGTCATGCGTTTTTCATAGGTTTCTATATGAATATCAGAAGCATTTTCTTTAATTGCCTGTGTTAATAAGGCATTGATTAGACGAATAATGGGTGCATCATCTTCTGCTTCTAGCAAATCCTCTGGCTCAGGCATTGAATCGGCAACATCGTTTAGATCTAGTTCATCGCCTAAATCATCCATCATGGCGCGCGCCCCGTCGCCTTGATCATAGTGACGGGCTAATAATTGATTGAAATCACTTTCATCTAAAGGGTGAAAAGAAATATTCCCTCCCAAAAAGCGTTGTACTTCGCTAGCAGTGAGAGGGGTTAAATTTTTCCCATAGGCGACCTGATAGCTGTTATCACTAAAATCAGTCACTACCACTGCATTACGTTTAGCAAAGGCATAGGGAAAGTCTTTAATCTCTAAAAGGCTTTCTTGATCCTCTAATGCAATGGACTCTGTTTCCTTGCTATCGGTTTCCAATGTTAATGTTTCAGCTTTCATATTTTTTAAAATGAATCAATTGCCTCAAGTCCTGTTGATTGTCTTATTTGATGTTGAGCAGGTTTATAGTGTGGTGCTTGACGTTTTTGTGGGTGGGTTTTATTCCATTCAGCCAAACGTTTTGCTCTGATTTGTGCAGGGGTCATTTGATAAGAGACGTTTGCCCTTTGTTGTACTTGCCTTGTTTGATTTTTCTGCGGATGGTTTTTTTTCCACTGGGCTAAACGCATGGCTCTAATTTGTGCGGGTGTCATTTTTTGTGTTGTAATATTTTCTAATCGAGCAGGAAGTGAAGATGCTTTTTGCTTCAATAAACCACGAGAAGTAACCTTACTTGCTTGTTGCGCATGGCGTATTTTATTGTATTTTTCACGGGTATAACCTGTGGCATTTAGAACATCACGCAAAATAACAGGGTGAATGAAAATCATCAGATTTTGTTTTATTTTGGTGGTGCGGTTATTTTGAAAGGCTTTGCCGATAATTGGTAAATCACCTAAAAAAGGTACTTTTTGCTTGGTTGTGGTGTAATCGTCTTGCATTAAACCGCCTAGCACGAGAATTTGATTATCTTCTACCATGACTTTGGTTTGAATAGCTCGCTTATTGGTAATTAAGTCTGAAGCACTTTCATTACTCGCTGCCAAACTGGATATTTCTTGATCAATATTCAATAAAACAGTATCACCTTCATTGACCTGTGGTTTGATTTTTAAAGTTAAACCAATATCTTTTCTTTCAATGGTTTGAAATGGATTTGATGGTGAAGAGTTTGATCCTGTACTAGTGTAACTTCCTGTTACAAAGGGAACATTTTTACCAATAACAAATTGTGCTTCTTCGTTGTCCATTGCGACCACATTAGGCGTTGAAAGGATATTGGTTGCGGCATCGCCTTCTAACGCATTCATTAAGGCTGCAAATTGGAATTTGCCCTTGGTATTGGCAATACCTGCGACAATACCTACCCCTGTGGGTATTTTGTGATCTGCGATACTTAGCAAAGATGCTTTACTTCCTGGGAATCCTGTGGTTGCCGCTGGTGCTGTACCATTACTTGAACCCACCGCAAGTTGAACTCCGATTTCCTTCGATAGATTTTCAGAAACCTCTGCAATAATCACCTCAACCATCACTTGTGCACGACGAATATCTAACCGACGTATCACCTTAGCCATATTTATATGTGCCTGTTTATTGGCGGTAATAATTAAGGAATTGGTTGTCTCATCTGCCTGAATATCAATCTCAGCCGTTGTGGTACCTGCAGCGCCTTTTGCATTTGCTTTGGTGGTTTTTTGGGTTTTAGAATAGCCTGTCAATACAGCCGCTAGTTCAGTTGCTTTGGCATAGCGTAAATAAATCACGCGCGTCTTTTCTTCCGCTGGTTTGGGAGTGTCCAGCCTAACAATAATACGTTTAATTTGCTGGCGTGTTGCACTATCACCGCCAAGTAATAAGCTATTTGTACGCTTATCAACGGAAATAATGGGTTTTCTGGTGGTAATCCCTTTCGCCGTTGAAGTGCTGTTTTGAATGTTTTTAATTGTTTGTGCTAGATCTTGAGCAACCGCATAGCGTAATGGAACAACCTCTAAGGCTTTTCTTGGTTTGTCAAAATTAGCAATAATACGTTTAATTTGTTGACGCGTGGCTGTATCGCCTCCAAGCAACAAACTATTAGTACGTTTATCCACTGAAATAATAGGTTTTCTGTGAGTCACACCTTTTCTAACCGAAGTTGTATTTTGAATATTCTTAATTGTTTCTGCTAATTCTGTTGCCACGGCATATTTTAGCTCAATCACTTCTAAGGCTTTTTTAGGTGTATCTAGCTTTTTAATAATTTTACGCATTTCTTGACGAGTGGATTTATCACCGCCTAATAACAAACTATTGGTGCGTACATCCGCTGAAATTTTAGCTTTTCCAGGAATGCGTATTTTTGAATTGCTACTATTTAGTTTTTGAATGGTTTGAGCTAACTCCGCTGCGGAGGCATATTTCAATGGCACCACTTCCATTTGCTCATCATCAGCACGATCCATTTTTTTAATTACCTTAACCAAGCGTTCAATATTTGCCGTTGTGTCTGAAATAACAATGGTATTACTCGGTTGATAGGCTTGTAATTGTCCTGTGCTAGGAACAAGAGGGCGCAGTATAGGCACGAGCATTGAAGCAGGAACATGCTCGACGCGTATTACACGCGTAATTAAATCATCAGGCTTTTTATCCGTTAATTCTACTACATCGTCATCAATAACAGGGACGGGCAACTGCTTTGCCTTATTTGATGGGATAATTTTAATAATGTTACCGACTTTGACAGCAGAAAAATTATGCACTTGTAATACAGATAAGAAAATTTCATAAAGCTCATTTTCATCAATATTACGCCCTGTACTAATGGTGATTTTGCCGTTAATACGAGGATCAACAATAAATGTCTTTTTAGTGATACGAGACACTGTATCAATCAATACCTTTATATCTACATCCTTAAAATTAATTTGCGCGGAATCTTCTGCATAGCTAGGTACAATAAAGCTTATTGCAAAAAGGAAAAATCCTAAGAGGATTATGCGCCGAGTTTTAGTTAAACCGTGTTTGTTATTGAAAATCATTTTTGTGGTTTTAATCTAATGTAAATAATAAAGGGCATTTCCTGATTATGGAGAATAAAGACTGAAATATGATTGAATCTTGAGTTTGAAGGAATGAGGATTCAATTATTCTATGTTTTTAAGCCCCAGTAACAGAAAACAAGAAAATTTAACTGCTATCAAGAAGTATGCTTTAATTCGTTTTATCAGGCTAGGACAAAGCGGATAGTAAACGGCTCTATTACAATAAATTAATTTCAAAAATAATCGAAAAACAATGAAGAAATGAGCTGTCGCCTTAAATTAATCGGTTAAACACTCTGGATCAAATCTATATTCATCTTCTAGCCATGCGATAATTTCATCAGCATAAGGGCTGTTAAATTTTTTATATAGTTGAATAAGTAGCGCTCTTTGACCCCTGTTTAATGCCTCTAAACCTTGCAGTTGAAATTGATTTATATTTTTTGCTATTTGCAATCTTAGTTTTTTATCACAGATTTGCGTTAAACTGCTCTCTAAGGCATTAGTAGGATGATAGCTTTTTCCTTGGGCATAACTGTGAGGCAATGAGTGCAATGGAATACGTGATAACCACGCTTGATTCATTGGATTGACTGCATGACCTGAGGTTAAATCAGCCAGTCGGCTCGGGCGGTTTTCAAAGGGTTTGAGATGTAAATATTGCGATAACTTAGCACCATCATTCACAGGATAGTTATCCCAAAGAAAAGGTTTGCGTCCTAGTAATTGAATCACTTGTTCTAAATGATCTTCAGGATATTCTTTTGAGCAAACCTTAGGACCTGTCCAAAAAATATCAATCTCAGACGGGAGTCCTTTACCTAACTCTTGAAGATAATTAGTGGGCATTTCACCAAAGACATGTTCTAAGACAGGGTCAAAAGAGTAATAAGTAGGGCACATAATCACTTTTTTAGCCGTTGTATGGGCTAATACATCTTCAGTTATTTTGATTTGAGTCTTAGCCAAATCAGGTAAATCACCACGCATATCATCAAACAATAAGCAAAGTAGATCAATATTGAGTTGATTGAGCCGTTCTATTTTATGCTTTAACGCCTGTTGAGCCTCTTTATTGTAATGATGGTAGATTTCAAAAGGGCTTAATCCCAAACCAAAATCTAGATTTAAACCTTGATAGTGTTTAACCAATGTATGTAATTGTTCAGTCATTTCTAATGACCAATCTTGTTGCCATGATTTTCGTAAGTAAGGATCATTTTTAGGGGCGTAAATATAGAACCGATAGCCATTTTGATGCAGAAACTTAGCATAAGCGTGACGTTGCTCAAATGTCCATGAACGTCCAAAAAAACCTTCAATAACACCCAAATAAGGTAATGTATTGGTCATTATTTGATTCTTTACAAGCGAATATTATCAATAATAATCAGTAATATATTAAGGACTAGAATAACTACCAAAGGCGATAAGTCTAACGCGCCTGTATTGGGGATTACACGCCTGACAGGGCTTAAAAGAGGATGTGTTAAACTATCAATCAATGGTGCAACGGGGTTTCCATGTGCGCTTCCTACCCAGCTCATTACGGCTTGTATTAATAATGAGATAATATAAACCCAGATGATCACTTTGACTAAATCAATGATAGAGGCAAAGAAAAGCGCAATCATATTAACCTCGCCAAACACAATTAATGACAGTAAAATCAGTTTAATCAGCGTTAAACCCAATGCTAATACAATCGCTGAGGTGTCAAGCTTTCCTATCGAAGGAATAAAACGGCGCAAAGGGACTAAAGCAGGATTAGTCACTTTAACCAGAAACTGTGACAGCGGATTATAAAAATTTGCACCCGCATAGCCTAATAGCATTCGTAAAACTACCGCGCCAATATAGAGAGAGAAAAGCGTTTCAGTAAGAAATGCGCCAATTTGTTGTAACACGTTCAAGTTAAAGACCTCACAAAATTATATTTTAAATAGCTTATTTAGTTGAATATTTTAAAACCAGATAACCAACAATACCAGAAAGAAAAGAGCCTAATAAAATTGCAAACTTATCAGTATAATGGTAAATCTGCGCGTCATTATAAGCTAAAGAATCAACAAATAAACTCATGGTAAAACCAATTCCTGTAAGAATGGAAACACCATAAAGTTGCTTCCAGTTGCTTTTTGCAGGCAAACGCGCAAGACCTAATTGTATTGCCAGCCAACTGAAGCCAAATACGCCGAGTTGTTTGCCTATAAATAAACCGAGCATAATACCGATAGGGACAGGGTTAAGCATTTCTTGTAGTGAAATTCCCCTTAAATCAACCCCTGCATTCACAAAAGCAAATAGAGGCAAAATCATAAAGGCAACCCAGTAATGTAAATCATGTTCCATTTCTTTGCTTAGAGAGAAGCTTTTGCCTTCTTTATTTTTAGAGCTTAAAGGGATCATAAACGCCAGCGCGACACCTGCTAAGGTCGCATGAACGCCTGATTTTAAAACACTGACCCAGAGAATAATTCCAACTAAAATATATATCGTTTTATTAGACACGGCGAATCTATTCATTATGAATAAAAGAGTGAGTGATATAGAGGCAATAATAATAGATACGGTAGAAAGCTCGGAGGTATAAAAAAGGGCAATAATAACAATAGCCCCCAAATCATCAATAATCGCTAAGGCAAGTAGAAATATTTTTAAAGAAGCGGGTACTCTCTTCCCTAATAGCGATAAAACACCTAAGGCAAAGGCAATATCAGTTGCAGTAGGGATTGCCCAACCTTGCATTGCAAAGGATTCGCCTTGATTAAAAGCGATAAAGATTAAAGCAGGAACAACCATACCACCAATAGCTGCAATACCAGGCAAGGCTACTTGACTCATCGAGGAAAGATGTCCCTCTATAACCTCTCTTTTTACCTCTAAACCAATCAAAAAGAAAAAAATGGCCATTAAACCATCATTAACCCATAGTAATAAAGGCTTGGCAATTTGTAGATCACCAAATCGAATCTCCACATGGGTGTGCAAGAAACCATTATAGATTGCAGAGAAACTACTATTTTGTAAAACTAAAGCAATAATAGTCACAACAATCAAAAGAATACCTGCGGAGGAATCTTTTTTTAATAAGCTGTTAAGTTTGGTTATCATGATGTTTTTCAATTGTTTAATTCTTCTGATCGTTTAGCAGCAGCATGTAATGCAGTATCAAATAGTTCCATTAAGCCACCTTGCATTAATTCATGAATAGCAACTTCCGTTGTGCCTCCTTTTGAGGTGACTTTATGACGCAGTCCGGTTGCATTATCTGCACTTTCAAGGGCAAGTTTAGCCGCACCAAAGGCGGTTTGTGATACTAATAATTGGGCATCATTGGCTGATAAACCGAGTTTTTCAGCCGCGGACTGCATTGCTTCCATCACTAAAAAGAAGTACGCAGGTCCACTCCCTGAGACGGCGGTTACGGCATTTAATTTTTCTTCCGTCTCAAACCAGAGTGTGCTGCCAACGGCTCTTAAAATAGATTCCGCTAAATTACGCTGATCTTCTGAGACTAATTCATTAGCATATAAACCTGTAATACCCGCCTGTACTAAAGCGGGGGTATTCGGCATACAGCGCACCACAGGGACACCTAAATTACCACCTAGCCAGCGAGATAAATTCGCCTCTGTTATCCCTGCGGCAATGGATATAATCAGCGGTTGCATTTGTTGTACTGCATTTTGTAATGGCTCACAAACTTGCTGCATTAGCTGTGGTTTAACCGCTAGAATAATCGCATCCGTCTTTTCGATGGCTTGTAAATTATCACAATGGGTTATTACATTGGGCCAATACTGACGAACTCTT
>JALVEA010000040.1 GCA_027008665.1 Thiotrichaceae bacterium
CGTATAAAAAAGCCAGTAATGTGGTTATCTCAGGGACTAGACGCGGCAAACCTTGGTCTAATTATATTCCCATTAATCGCTTTAAAAATACCGCTATTATGGACGGTGATACATTACGTTTTATTATTGATGCTCCATTGAAAACAATGGCCGTGAGAATAGAAGGCAGTCATTTAGGAAATTCCTACTATTCGATAAAAAAAGGAACACGTTTAAAAGAGTTGCTTGATTATATTTCTGTTGATCCCAATGAAGCAGATATTGCTAATATTTATTTAAAGCGTAAAAGTGTTGCTTTACGCCAAAAACAAAATTTAGAAAAAGCAATTTTTAGATTAGAACGAGCGGTCTTAACAACCCCAGCTTCTTCAGATGGTGAAGCACTGATTCGAGCAAAAGAAGCAGAATTGGTATTGAGATTTGTAGAACATGCTAAACAAGTGAAAGTCGATGGTCGAGTTGTTGTCAGCGATAAAGGACATGTTTCGAATATTCGCCTAGAAGCAGATGATATTATTGTGATTCCTAAGAAAAGTGATGTGGTGATTATTAGTGGCGAGGTACAAATACCACAATCTATTGTCTATGCAACTAATGCGACGGTATATGGATATATACAACGCGCAGGTGGCTTTACACAGAGGGCAGAGAGACAAAAAATTGTTATTGTGAAACCTAATGGACAAGTTTTAATGGGTTCTAATTTAAGGGTGTCCCCTGGTGATGAGATCATGGTTTTTCCTAAGATCGATGAAAAAATCATGCAATTTAATAAAGATATTATGGCAATTATTTTTCAGATAGCGACATCTGCTAAGGCAGTGGGAATACTTTAGAATACCTCTATTAATTTAAAAAAAAGAAAAGAGAAGTCAATGGAATATAAAGATTACTATAAAACATTAGGTGTAGAAAAAACGGCATCTAAAGATGAAATAAAAAAAGCTTATCGTCGTCTTGCACGTAAATATCATCCCGATGTCAGTAAAGCAAGCGATGCAGAAGCACGCTTTAAGGATGTGAGTGAGGCGTATGAGGTTTTAAAAGACAAAAGAAAACGAGCGCAATATGATCAAATGGGACAAGGAGGTTGGGAGCAAAGACAACACCGTCAATCTTCTTATGCAGGATCTCATGGTTTTGGTTCAGGTGGATATTCACAACCTAACGCAGGGTTTAGTGATTTTTTTGAATCCTTTTTTCGCAACGGACAACAATCTCAATCTACAAATTCTTATGGGGCAAGAGGTGCAGGTTCTGCCCCTGCAGCACAAACTGCAACCATTAACCTCACACTTGAGGATGTTTTTGAAGGTGCAAAGAAAACCATTCGTCTACCTAATGGTAAAAGCCTTGATGTAAAAATTCCTCAGGGGATTGAAGAAGGCAAAAAGATTCGACTACGAGGCAAAGCCTCCAATGGGGGGGATTTATTATTAACGGTAAAGCTAAAGGATCATCCTGATTATAAAGTTGAGAATAAAGATGTTTATCTCAATTTATTATTATCCCCATGGGAAGCGGCTTTGGGTAAAACTATCGCGGTCAAAACACTCTCAGGCAATATTAAATTGAAAATTCCTGCTAGTGCTTATACGGGACAAAAAATGCGTTTAAGAGGAAAGGGCTTGCCCGGAAAAGTTGCTGGGGATCAATATGTGGTGATCAATATAGTTACTCCTCCGATTGAGAGCGATGCCGATAAAAAGATGTATGAGAAGATGCAAAAACATTTTCAATGGAATCCCAGAAAGTCATAAGGAGAATACAGAACTATGCGCCAGTTTAAAACTACTCCCTTCTATATTGTTTTAATGTATGTCTTGTTAGCATTATCAGGGGTTACTTTTGCCAGTCTACCAACGGTAGTGAATGGAAGACCTCTCCCTTCATTAGCAGATATGCTTGAAAGAGTCACAGATTCTGTTGTCAATATTTCAAGCCAAGGGCGCGGTAGACCAAAACAATACTATTTTGGTAATCAAGGTCGACAAGGTAAAAATGGTGGTACAGGTTCAGGTATTATTATTGATGCAAAAAAAGGCTATATTGTAACCAATGCACATGTGATAGCAGGTTCAAATAAAATTATTGTGAGGCTTCATGACGGTCGCCAATTTAATGCACATATTATTGGTAAAGATTTAAAAGCTGATGTTGCGGTTATCCGTATTCCGGCAAAGCAATTAGTCGCAATGCGTTTTGCCAATAGTGATCGGCTACGCGTGGGTGATTTTGTAGTTGCTATTGGTAATCCCTATGGTCTGGGGCAAACCGCCACCTCAGGCATTGTTAGTGCCTTGGGTCGCACAGGATTAGGAATTGAAGATTATGAGGACTTTATTCAAACTGATGCCCCCATCAACCCTGGTAATTCAGGTGGTGCTTTAGTTAATCTGCGGGGTGAACTGATTGGTATTAATACTGCTATTTTAGGGGGGAAAAGTGGTGGAAGCGTGGGTATAGGTTTTGCTATTCCTTCTAATATGGTCAAAAATATAAAAAATCAGTTAATTTTGTACGGTAAAGTAAAACGTGGGCAACTTGGTATCGAAATTCAAGATTTACGTCAATCCTTAGTTAAAGCCTTTGGAATGCCTAATAACCAAGGTGCTTTAATTTCAGCGGTTATTATTGGATCACCCGCCGATGTTGCAGGGGTTGAAGCAGGGGATATTGTTACACGGGTGAATGGCATGGTGATTAAAAATAGTGCTAACCTAAAAAATCGTATCGGAAACTTGCGTATTGGTTCACGTGTTAATCTAGAATATATTAGAAATGGTAAGCGACTTAATAGAACAGTAGTGATAGGAGAGATTTCTCCCAATAAATATCTTAAGCAAAATTATCGTTAAGATTATTCCCATTATCAGTTTTTTGACCTAAATTTAAAATATTTAAAAAAAACTGAGTGAATTTTACCCGAACGCAAGCTTTTTATAAATAGTTATACTAGTATTAACAATATCAGAGAGAGTTGCTGTTTGTTTGTATTTATTTCAGCTTCATCCTTTTGAACTTTAAAAGTTTTTATGTCATACAGAAGTATTGTATGATGAGCCCTCCGCAAGCTAAAGAGGGGTAAATTAATAACGCTTAAGCCCGGCGTTTTACTTCTCTTTTGCGGTCACAGGTTTGGTGTCCCCAATCCAAGCCTGTTTTTTGGACTCTGTACGGTAGCCCCCTATCGTCCAGAGTCTTTTTTATTGTTAGCTTGTAAATTTATGACGGCAAGCAATTCAGATTAGATTAGGAACTTAGTTTTTCTCTTCACTATAAAGCCAACTATCTAGTTTATTCCTTAATTCTTCAACTCCGTCCCCTTTAAAAGCCGAGAACATTTGAATGCTGACAGGATTGCTGTAGTGTGTTAGTTCTTTGCGCGCTTTTAATAAGCTACTATTGGCTTTACCCCGTTTTAATTTATCTGATTTATTCAATAAAATATGTACTGACAAATTGCGTGACTGCGCCCAAGAAAGCATCACTTTATCGTAATCTTGCATCGGACGACGAATATCCATAATTAGCACCAGCCCCCTTAGCGTAAATCGCTTACTAAGATAGGACTCAATAAAAGCTTGCCATATCTTTTTAACTTTTTCTGGAACTTTTGCATAACCATATCCTGGTAAATCAACTAAATAGCGCCCCTCTGGAATAGCAAAAAAATTAATAAGTTGCGTTCTTCCCGGTGTTTTACTCACGCGAGCAAGCGCTTTTTGTTGGCATAAACGATTTAGAGAACTTGATTTCCCTGCATTTGAGCGTCCAGCAAAGGCTACCTCAAATCCAAGTTCTGGAGGTAAAGTATTTTGCGTGGTTGCACTTTGAATAAAACGTGCTTGCTGATAATAGGCACTCATTGATCATTAAGTCTCTTAAGAAAAAAGATTAGGAAAGAGGTGTAAGGAAGTTCTAAACAATATGGGTAGAATCATTACTTGAAACTTCCTTAAAGCAAATGAGACTGTGCAAGTCGATGGACATAATAAATCCACCACTTTATGAATTTTAAATTTTCAATTCCTATGCACCTCTTTTTAGGTATTTACAGCGTTATTAGTTAGCTCTAAATAGTCGTAAAAAAAATAGTTTTTAGAAATACCCTATGGTATAAATTACTCTATATTAGGGATGGCTGATTTTCTCGTTAAAAAGGCTATGCGTCAAGGCTTTGCCAAGTAAAGTTTTTTGATTATAAATACTATTTTTGATTTTTAGGAGCATTTTAGAATGAAAAAAGCACTCATTATTGCACTTGCAAGTCTTACTGTAACAGCATCGGCATCCGTTTTTGCTGCTGGAGACGCGGCAAAAGGAAAAGCATTAACTGCCACTTGTGCAGCCTGTCATGGAATGGATGGAAACAGCGTAAATCCTATATGGCCTAAGCTAGCAGGACAAGGCGAAGAATATATCATTAAACAACTTACCGATTTTAGATCAGGCGCTCGTGTTGACGCGGCCATGACACCGATGGCTAAAGGGATTGCATCCGATGATGATATTCCTCATATCGCAGCTTATTTTGCCAGTCAAAAACAAAAACCAGGTGTTGCAGATGAAAAGCAAGTAGAACTAGGTCGTGCGCTTTTCAAAGGTGGTAAAATGTCCTCTGGTGTTACCGCATGTGCCGCTTGTCATGGCGTAACAGGTGAAGGAAATACGAAAGCTAAATTTCCTAGAATCTCAGGGCAACATAGTAAATATTTAGTTAATCAACTCAAAGCATTTAAATCTGAAGCACGTGCTAATGACCCTGGGAAAATGATGCAAAATATAGCGGCTAATATGACCGATAAAGATATGAATGCTGTGGCTGAGTATATTTCAGGTTTACACGATTAATTGTTTAAGAAACTTAACTAAAGAGACTGTTCCAGAGTATTTGCACAGTCTCTAAAGGGCGATTTTTTATTAAATTGCCCTTTTTTTGTTCTTGTTTCTGTATTTATTTGGAGTAGGATTGCTAAGTCGTAATAATATAAGCATGATTTTTTGCATCCAACCTAGTAACTTTAAGGTA
Source organism: Thiotrichaceae bacterium (assembly GCA_027008665.1). Lineage (GTDB taxonomy): Bacteria > Pseudomonadota > Gammaproteobacteria > Thiotrichales > Thiotrichaceae > JAGLBW01. The sequence continues at coordinate 5,033 of JALVEA010000040.1, forward strand.
TTATGATAGTCTTCGACTGAGTAATTAACAGAGAAATTCTCACAAATGAAACTACAACCTTCTATCAAAATTTTATTACCAAAACTATCCACTTTTCTTGTTGCCGCGAGTTTATTTGTTTTAGTGGCATGTAATGAGAGCACAGCCACTGCTGAACAAGTCCCTAAAGAAATGAAGGAAAATATTCAAACAGGAGTGAAAACAACCGATGCAACAGCGATAAAAACAAAGCATGAAAGTGCAGATAAAGCAGAAGAGAAAATTGTATTAGCGGACGCTTCTAGTTCTACTCCTGCTCCTGCTCCTGCTCCTGCAAAGAAAGCAC
>JALVEA010000041.1 GCA_027008665.1 Thiotrichaceae bacterium
TATTTTTTTTAGCTTTTCTTTGCATATAAATTGGCTCTTTTAGGGCTGATTATTTAACTCCAATAAATAACTTCTAACCTGCCCTGCTTTTGTTGTTTTAATAGCGCTTAATCCCCAATCCTGCCATTGATAATTTTTCTCGGCTTCATGCTCTAAATAAATCAATCCATTTGGTTGAAGCAGTTTCCTTTGGAAAATAATATCCAATATTTGTGGTAGCCAATTCTGACGAAAAGGCGGGTCGAGAAAGATAATATCAAAGGCTTTAGTTGCTTGCTGTAAATAGTTTTTTGCATCACACTGAAGAACCCCACTATCTGCTGCAAGCAAACGTAAATTCTGTTCCAACTGTTGTGCCGCTGCACGATGCTTTTCAATAAAAACCACCTCCATAGCACCACGCGATAAGGCCTCTAAACCCAAAGCACCACTGCCTGCAAATAAATCCAAACAACGCGCATCACTAATGGAACGTTGCAACCAATTAAATAAAGTTTCACGAACACGATCTGGAGTAGGACGTAAATTAGGCGCATTAATAAAAGTGAGTTTACGACTACGCCAATAACCGCCGATAATGCGTAAGGTATTCTTAGCTGATTTTAGATTTGCACGATAAGGGGGATTTTTTCTAGACATAATTTAATAAAAGTAAAAAGGGAGTAAAATGCCAATATTGCCTAATGTGCCCATTTATTCGCTTGCAAACTTTCAGCGACACGTTGATCCGTCATTAATAACTGCTGATAAAGTTGATCGACCTGTTTTGCTGGCAAATTAGTCCCTAATGGTTTAGATAGATCGGTTTTAATATAGCCGTCTTGATTGAGTGTGCCTATTAGATAGCCTATATTATTTATCATTAAATATTTTTTATCTTGCCATAGTGATGTTCCTAATGCTGAGACTGCGTTTTCTATGCCGATTAAATCCGCAATAGTCGGCATTAAGTCAAGCTGTGAACGTACTTCTTGATTTCTTTGTGCTCTAATCAAGTTTGGATTAGCAGAATAAATAATCAAAGGAATATGAAATAACTCCTGATAGTTCGCTTGTTTAGAAACATAACTAGCAGCAGGATGGTCAGCGGTGATAATGAAAATAGTATTATTAAACCAAGCTTCATTACGCAAGCCTTCAATAAACTGCTGAATTGACCAGTCTGTATAGGCAATAGCATTTAACATGCCACCTCGCCCATCGATTTGATAAGGATATTTTTCAAACCGTTTAGGAAGGCGAATATAAGGTGAATGGGTCGTTCCTGAAAAAAAGCTCATTAAAATGGGTTGCTTGGGAGCATCTGAAAAATGTGTTTTTAATTTTTGCTGTAAAAATAATAAGGTTTCATAATCGTAGCCAAAATGCGGTTTAATTCCTTGAGGATAATCAAGTTTTAATGCCCCAATATCTTCCATCCCCCAAAAATACTCAAAACCAACACTTTTTGCCAAAGCATCAATACGAAAAGAAGAGCGTAATGACGTTTGTGCAAACAGTGTTTTATAACCGACCTGTCGTGCTAACTTGGCTATCTGGGTGATTTTATAAGTGCTCAATCCTTTGTCAACTGTAGGGAAACCTAATAAGGCAGGGATACCCGTCCAAATCGCCTGCAAGCCAATAATACTGCGCTGACCTGCGGAATAAAACTGATCATAAACCTTAGATTGACTCACTAATGAATCCAAATAGGGCGTTACTCCATAATGATGATGTCCTAGTGCATCAATAAATTGATAATTCAAACTTTCAATTTGTAAGACAATAATATTCGGCGGATTTGCTTTGCTCTGATAGTGTTGTTCAAAGGGGTAATTCTTCTTAATCCCTATTAAATCTTCAATCGCTTGATCTGAAAAATGATGATGCTGATAATGACTCGCATTTTCGCTACTCATAGAAACACGAATACCCGTGTAAACCCCATTAAGGGTTAAATTTGCCAGCTCATTAGAGTCAGTAATAAAAGCATTAATCACCATTAAAGGCTTACCTGTCACTAAGCCACCACGGATAATTAACACCATCAGAAAAAGCACTAAAGGAAAGGCAATAAAATGATGCCAAATCGTATGGGATTTATTTTTTTGTGGGCTTATTAAACTCTTGATAAGCCATCTTTGCCATATTTTAGCCAAGAGTAAAATAAAAACTAAAAACCCTAAAACCGCCAGCCAATAGGTTTTTAGCATAGAGACAATATAAGCCGTATCGCTTTGCATCTGCACCAACTCCGCACCAATATGACGTTGTGAATGCTGAAAAAAAACAATATCCATCGCCAATGCCAACACCGCCAGCAGTAAAACGATAAAACAAAACCAAGCCGTGATCTGATACCAAACTCGAGAACTAAAAAACCTCCACGGTAAAAATAGCAATAACAAAGGAATGGCTAAAATTGCCACCATAATAGAAAGATCAAAACGCATACCATGAATAAAAGCAAACAAGGTTTCTGCTATGGACAAACTAGAAAAATATTCCACATTAGCAAAAAGCAAAACCACCCGCATCAGAGCAAAAATAACAAGAATAGCAAGCAGAATATGAGCAACAAAAATCAGTTTTTGTTTCATTATAAATCCACTATGGATAACGATATAAGCAGTATTAGCCTTAATAAAAAACTGTACGGAATGAAGACAAGTTATTTGAAAGGAGCAGGTTGAGGTGTTTTATCCTGAGAAGGCGGTAAAATAGGTAACTTAAAGTCGGGCTGATCACCTGTTAATGTCTTTAAGAAAGCAACAATACTAGCATTTTCCTCTTGACTGAATTCTTTTGCTAATTGAATTTTCCCCATCGTTTGTACTGCATCGGTTAATGTTGCCGCATTGCCATCATGAAAATAGGGATAGGTTAGCTCAATGTTTCTTAAAGTTGGGACTTTAAACATAAATTTATCCGATTCTTTTTTCGTTACCCCAAAGCGTCCTGTTGCTTTGTTATCTGTTTTATACGGGGTAATTAATCCCATTTTTTGATAAGAATTTCCTCCCACCGCTACGCCATTATGACATGCGGTACAACCACTGCTTTTAAATAATTGATAACCCTTTTTTTCTTCTTCATTAATAGCATCTTTATTACCTAGTAACCATTGGTCAAAACGTGAATTAGGGGTTACTAGTGTTTTTTCAAATTCGGCAATTGCCGTGGTGATTTTATCAATATCAACCCCTTCTGAACCAAATGCACGCTTAAATTCTGCTTGATAACCCGTAATAGAGGCAACTACTTCTACTGCGAGTTTATGAGTCGATGCCATTTCACCGGGGTTTTCAATTGGTCCTCCTGCTTGTCCTTTTAAGTCTTTAGCTCGACCATCCCAAAACTGCGCCAAATTAAAACCTGAATTTAAAACCGTCGGTGCATTAATAGGGCCTTGATTCCATTTATGCCCAATTGAAGTCTTTAAATTATCCGTCCCTCCCATACTTAAATTATGGCAGGAGTTACATGAAATAAATCCTGATTTTGATAGGCGGGGATCAAAAAACAACTTTTTTCCTAACGCAGCTTGAGCTTCATTAATGCCTTTAACCGCTTCAATGGGCTGAATAGGTTCATTACTTGCTAGCGTCGTCGTTGCGATACTGACACTGATTAGTGTCATAAAAATCATACTTCCTTGTCTCATTTTACCGTCCTTAAATTAATGATAGTTTTTTTAGATTAAGCAACGTCTGCATACACATTAAGATGGAAACAGTAAGAACTTCCTAAGGAGTATTTTCATCTCGCTCTCAAACGGGAGTTTGGAACGAGATAAACTTAGAAATCCAAGCAATATTGCGGCAGGCTGATCCCCTCCCCCATTAATGCTTAGTAAAATGGACTTATTTACTTTCTTCAATCATTCTATGAATGATGGGAGCTAGAATAATTTCCATTGCCATACTCATTTTTCCACCAGGAACAACGATGGTATTACGACGTGTCATAAAAGAGTCATGTAACATATTGAGCAGATAAGGAAAATCAACATCAAATTTAGCAGGGTCTTTAAAACGAATGACAACCATGCTTTCATCAGCTGTTGGAATATCACGCGCAATAAACGGGTCAGAGGTATCAACTAAAGGGACGCGTTGGAAGTTAATATCAGTTCGCCCAAATTGCGGTGTAATATAATGCACATAATCAGGCATACGACGCAAAATAGTATCAACCGTGTCGGATGCGGCATAACCACGTTCAGAATAGTCACGATGAATCTTTTGAATCCATTCAAGATTAACACTCGGTACAACACCAATCCCTAGGTCAACATACCTTGAGGTATCAATGTTTTGTTTGCTATCAGCTACAAGACCATGTAATCCCTCATAAAAGAGTAAATCACTACCTGCTTCAATCTCTTCCCAAGGGGTGAATTCTCCAGAGGCTTTATTACAACCAAGACGTGCATTTTGCTCAGCCGCTTCATCGTCATTATGCAAGTAATAACGTTTTTTACTAACACCGTTTTCGCCATATTCTTTAAAGGTTTTTTCTAATGCTGCAAAATCATTGGCTTGAGGACCAAAATGACTAAAGCTGAAATCACCGTTTTCCTCTGCTTCTTTGGCCTTTTGACCAAATTCAACACGGCTTAAGCTATGAAAACTATCACCTTCAACAATGGCTGGATTAATATTTTCACGTTTAAAAATATTTTCAAACGCTCTTTTAACATAAGTTGTACCAGCACCAGAGGAACCAGTAACAGAAACAACAGGATACTTCTTTGACATAAAAACTCCTTAAGAATGAGAAAATGAGGTGTGTGTCTTATATATGCGATTTATCCACAAAAAACAATACCTCGTAATGGTCGCAACCTACCTATTCTGCCTTAAACAAGGTGATTGCGATAATTTATATTTTTGATAAGGAAGCATGAATTTACAAAAAAAATAGAGTTCTAAACTTTTTTAAGTATCTTTTTTATACAAAAAAAGCATAATCTCCTTTTATAACTAAAAATAAGATATTTAAGGAAATCAAAAATGATCAAAATAAAGTTATGTTTTTTCTGCATAAGTACACTAATATTACTTTCAGGTTGTTCAACAATAGGCTCTTTGGCAGGAGCAGCTATCGCTGTAAAAACAGGAGAAAGTGCATTACTTGGCTCGGTTATAGGGGGTGCAGCAGGTCAAGTAGTAGGCAATGCAACAGGACAAGTTGCATCAGGAGCTGTAGGGCAGGTTTTTTAAATTATTCCATTATCTCTATCACTGTTAGCCCGACGGAATTTGTAACTCCGTTGGAATGTTTAAAACGTATGAACGGGTTTACTTTTCTTGCCACCAACTTTATAAAAGCCTATAGCCTACCTATCTATCTAACCTTCATCC
>JALVEA010000042.1 GCA_027008665.1 Thiotrichaceae bacterium
TGTAGAGCAAGTAATACCTTCGCCAATCGTGATTTTCAGGGTGGATAAGCGATAGCGCATTCACCAAAATTAACAGTGTTGTGGTAGATGCGTTACACTTACCCACTCTACGATTTAAAGTTGGTGAAGGTATTAGTAAGGATTGAGAATTAAATTATTTTTATTTTTTTAGAAATTTTTAAGTAATGATTCTATTCTATCTTGCTTAGAACTTTCTTAAGCTAAACGATTCATGGTTTGACACAATAAATCAATACGATCTGATTGAATAAACACTCTATTACTTTTACGTTCCGCGCAAAAATAACCATTGGATTTTGTTACATTAAAGCCTAAGCGTGCGTAGTATTTTCTGACTTCTTTAAGAGTGATCGGTTTCATAAATTGCCCCAAATTATGTTCTAAAATTGCGTTTTCGTAGTGATGATTATAAGTGATGAAAAATTAATCAGAGCTTAACGAGCAGAGAAAATTTATAAAATAACAAAAACTTAAAGGCAAGTTTTAATAAATGACTGGAGGTATGTATTGCTTGGGAAAAAGCTATGAATTGCCTGCTTATAATTCAGTACAAACAGGACTTTTTGGGTATACCTACTAATTACGGCATCGACGATATTGAAGATGGAATACAACACCGTTTGATAAATCAAGCGAATCAACACTGATGCTACTATGTTTGGTTTTCGTTCTAATGCGACTATTGATACGCATATTGACATCTTGACCGCACTTAGACCATGATTCAGTCATTGGCATCAAATTATCTCGCACGATATAATCATCTCCATGTCTTTTATAGAGTTGGGTTTTTAAGGTTGGGGTACGATCACCTGCAAAGAAGTAAGAGCGGCGTAATTCTGCTCGACCTTCAACAAAGCCACGAAAATCAGCAGTCATATTCGATACTTGAAAGCCATTGGGTATATGCACTGGTATAGCAATACTACATGACTTATTGCCAGATTTAGCGATATAGTTATCAAATAAAATACTAAGGGTTGAACCATTGGGCGTGATAACAAATTCACTGCTGCCTGCTGGACAACCACTGCCTGCAATCGCAGGGTCTTTAAAATAAACCGTATTCTTGTTCGGTGCAGCAACGGCTGTTTGTGCCATAACGGCTAACACTGTTCCCGCTATTAATGTGTTGAATATTCTCATAATTGACATTTCCCTGTTTATAAATGGTAATGACGCTAATTCGCCATTATTTTTTAGAGTTGATTTTTAATCTCATCTCGGATGACTTCTATTTTCGTTCATCTTGGTTTATATCATGTATGCTGTGACCCGATTAGACTATCCCTTGGATAAGTGAGTCTTAAAATGAGGTCTATCCCTTAAATAGGGGATAGGGGGGTGCTTAATTTTTACCTACAATGTATTGATATCTTTAGGGTAACTTCCTGAGTCCTAATTATCTCTATATAACAATCCCAATTGTCTTAATTTTACATTCCTAATGAGACCTGTTTTATAGAGATAAGTTTATATACTCAATTGGTCTAATTCTCCCTAAATGGAATAGAAATGGTGTTAACAATGACGACTAAAAATTACCGCGTTTTTCTGGTTGAAGATGACCAAGGAACATTGAAACGGATGGCTAATATAGTGAATGCACAACCTAATTTGTCCTTGGTGGGCATGGCTGAGACTTATAAAGAGGCTTCGGTTTGGTTAAATAATAATGAATTAGATGTATTGCTAACAGACCTTGGTTTGCCTGATGGCAATGGTCAGCAGTTAATAGAGCAAACACGAGCGCAACATAAAAAAGCCGATATTATGGTGATTTCTCGTTTTGGTGATGAAAATAGTGTCGTTGAGGCGCTTAAAGCAGGTGCGACGGGATATTTATTAAAAGATGAATCTGAGCAACATATTAAAGATTCAATTAGGCAATTATTAAAAGGTGGTTCACCTATTAGCCCTGCAATTGCGCGTTTTATTCTTGATTTCTTTCAAAAAGGAGAAACAGCCTCTAGCAATCAATTGGATACGAGCAATACAGAGGCATTACTAACCCCTAAAGAAAAAATAGTGTTGCAATATATATCGCGCGGTTATTCTAATAAAGAGATTGCGAGTTCATTAGAAATATCACCGCATACAGTAGCTTCTCATATCAAGCGTATTTACCGTAAACTAGAAGTGAACTCACGTAATGAAGCGGTGTTTGAAGGTTGGCGAATGGGTGAGCTAAGTATGCATCAGCAACAAACTAAGCAGCAGTCATCACAAAAAGATCCATTGCAAATTGCACAGGCACTTCAAGCAGGGGGTAAATCAGTTGAAGAGATTATGGAGGTATTGCAGTTAGTTTTTTCACTCAATATGGTGCAAGGCATGGAGGTATTGCAACAAATGGAAGTGGGTGCTAATGCCCTATTTGCAGCATCAAAAAATGCATTTCAGGCAAAAGACAAAGAGATTATTGCTCAAATGTTAGCACTAGGTTTTAGTCATGAAGAAGCATTACAGGCGATGTTGGATCAGCTTTAAAATGATGAAAAAATATTTAAAATCAATCTATTTAAAAGCATTATCACAAAAAATTATTTTTAATCTGTTATTCCCTTTGCTGGTTATACTATTAATTATAGGAGGTGTCTGGAAAGTAATGCATACTCGTTTTTCTCCTGTTGAGGGTAGTATTTTACTTTCTGAGGCAAGTTTATATACCGATACAACAGGAAAATGTCGAGATTCTATTCCAGATAGTTTAACCAATGCCGCTGTTTTTGATAAATCATTGCAAGTTATTTTAGCAAATTGTGTAGAGGATTTAAAAACGACAGGGGATAAAAAGAAACGTAAGGTGAAAGTACCGCATGAATGGCGTAAGGATATTAAAAAATTTCCAGAAATAAGCTCAGGAAAGCTTCTTTATCATTTTGAATTTGAATTTGATGAAGAGCCACAAGGACTATGGGCAATCGCATTACCTGCTGTTAATCAGAATGTAGCCGTGTTTGTGAATGATAATTTATTGGGTTGGAGTGGTAGTTTTGAACAGCCAGTGGCACGTAATGCGACTCGACCACAGCTTTTTTATATTCCCAAAGGTGAACTAGGCTCTGGCAAGAATGTCTTTGATTTATATGTGGTTTCTAAGCCTGTAGAAAATGGTTTTCTAGGTGAAGTGTATATAGCACCCGCAGAAATGTTGAAATCAGCAATTAGTGATTACTATCTTTTCAAAAATACATTGCCGTGGACGATTGCATTGACAATTGGAGTATTAAGTTTCTTTATGTTGTTGCTTTGGGGGTATCGCCGTCATGAAGCAGAGTATGGATTATTTGCATTGGCTGGCTTTTTTTGGTTGTTGCATTTATTAAATCAACTCGTAGTGGATATACCGACCTTTTGGAGTATTAATTATATAAATTTATGGGATGGGATGCTTTATATTAGCGCTGGATTTTTGGGAATGGTCGCCATCTTCTTTATTCATCGTTTATTAAATAAAACTTATCCACTATTTGAAAAAATACTATTAATAGGTTCCGTCGTTTTACTACTACTTATATTACTTGTGCCTAGTCAATCATGGTTTTACTTATTACTATTTCATTTTTCTAATTTAATCACAGTTATTGCTGCTTTTTATGTATTTGTAATGACGGCCATTTATGCTTTTAAAGTTCGGCGTTTAGAATGGTATGCACTTGCCGTAGCGATTGGCATGATTGCAGAATTTGCTTTGAGTGATTATCTATTGGTAATAGGTATAACTCCTCTTTATGAAGGACGATTTTTACATTTTGGCGCTCCATTTTTATTACTGTCTTTTATGTGGATTATGCTAAAACGCTTTGTTGAGACATTAGAAAATGCTGAACAATATAATAATGATTTAACCGCATTAAATAAAAATTTAGAAAACAGAGTTGAAGCCCGAGGTAAAAAGATCAAACAATTTTATGAAACTATTCGTGGTTTTGAACAGAAACAGATATTAGAGGGTGAACGTTCGCGTATTATGCGTGATATGCACGATGGCATTGGAGTCTATCTAACGAGCATGTTACGTCATTTAGAAAATGACAATATCGATAAAAAACAACTAAGCGAAGCTGCTCATAATGCATTAAATGATCTACGTTTAATGATTGATTCTTTAGGCAGTGCAAGCAGTGATCTACCTGCTATGCTCGGTATGTTTCGCACTCGTATTAATGTAGCACTTAATGCCTGTAATGTAGAATTAGAATGGCATGTTGAAGAACTACCAACTATTAAAGATTTCGGTCCCGAACGAGCTTTGAATTTACTGCGTATTTTGCAAGAAGCATTTACTAATGCATTAAAACATTCTAATGCTAATAGAATATCTTTATGTGCTTATTCGGAACTTGATGCTAATTCTTTATCTCTTATAAAGATAAAGATTGATGATAATGGTGATGGTTTCAGCAGTAATAGCATAGGAGGTAATGGATTGAAAAACATGAAATACCGCGCAAAAAAAATTAAAACTGCGTTAAGTATTAAAAGCAATAATAAAGGTACATGCATAACAATAATATTGCCATTATCACTTAATGGTATCGATCAAAAATAATTGAGGAATATAATATGTTTAAAAAATGGGTAGTGTCCTTAACACTTAGTTTAGCATTTCTATCAGGGGTAGCTACAGGGGCAGACGTAAATAAAAACGAAGATACAGATGCAAATGTATTAATTTCATATACTGATAATATTATCCATAATCACAAAGGAGGGGGTAGGGGAGTTGATACCATTGAATTAATTGCACCTAAAACAGCTAAGAATAATTGCGCTGTCTATAAGCGCTCAAAAATTAAATATAATATACGACGCTTCGCTAGTGCAAAAATTGACTCTGAACCTACATTATTTTGTAACCCTGAAAAAGAAAAGCCTTGTGTCATCGATGTTTCATGGAAACACTCACCCGCAGGACGCTTAGATTATAAAATCAAAGTCAGTTGGGTATTAGAAGCCTGCTAAAATTACTTATAAGCTTTGATAAAGCTATCGTCTTTGTATTTTTGATAATGAAATACTCGGCTGGATAAAGACTTACTTGATGAGCTGATATTGTTTTGAATTCAAATCAAAAAGATTAAAACGTTTATACTGTCGGCTGGCGATGCGCGGATAGATTAGTGTTGAATTTTAGCTTTGTGCAATGCGCATCTTAGCTGACCTACCGCGCTCCCAGCGGTTAGGCTCACTGCCATTGAATTAAGAAAAAATACTTTATAAATCAGTAACATGATTTTTTTCGTCTCTTATGAAAATCTATTAATTTTCTAGCAGATCTTTTTTTACGAGGTGGGTTTCTATTTTCCCTTAC
>JALVEA010000043.1 GCA_027008665.1 Thiotrichaceae bacterium
GTCCTTTTGCCAATCTTAGTGAAATTTTATTCGCCTATATAAAAGAAAATCCTCAGGATGAAATTTGTTTACTCGCCTCTGGTGATCCCCTTTTTTATGGCATTAGTGACTTTTTACTCCGCCATTTTTCAGCTGATCAGCTTAGCTTTTACAACAATATCTCTTCAATACAAACCGCTTTTTCGCGCATAAAAAAACCGTGGCAACAAGCGAAAGTGATTAGCCTACATGGTCGTCCATTAAGTAATTTAATTCCCCATCTTGCCCATTATCATCTTATCGCACTCTTAACCGATCAATATAGCCATCCTCAAGCGGTTGCTAATCTTTTATCTCAATACGGATGTGAAAATGCAACTGTCTTTATCTGTGAAGCACTCGGAACAAAAAAGGAAAAAATTTCTTTTTTTATTGCTAAAAAATTAGCTAAAAGCTCTCAAACCTTTGATGCTTTGCATATCACTATTATTGAAATACAAAACAACGCTTGTCGTTTACCGAGCTTTGCAGGTTTTGATGATACCTTATTCATCACTGACAGTAAGCAAGCAGGTAAAGGTATGATCAGTAAGCGAGAAATTCGTTTAGCTAGCTTGAGCTTATTAGAACCAAAAGCAAAGGATATTGCATGGGATATTGGAGCAGGTTGCGGTGCAATTGCGGTTGAATGGGCGTATTGGAATCAACAGGGGGTGATCTATGCAATAGAATATCATCCAACACGTCTACAGTGTTTAAAGCAAAATCAGCAAAAATTTGGGGTTAATAATTTACATATTATTGCCGATAAAGCCCCTGTTGCTTTGTATTCTCTTCCAACACCTAATGCCATCTTTATTGGTGGAAGTGGAAGGAAATTAGCAACTATTCTTGATTATTGTTGGCAAAGATTACCCGATAATGGTTGTATGGTGATTAATTGTGTCACTGAAAATTGTAAAGTAGCGTTACAAAACTGGTTAAAAATACAAGATATACCCAATCATGCATTGGATTGGACAGAAATAGCGGTCAGTAAAGGGACACAATTAGCCGATCAATTATTAATGCGTCCACGTTTACCCGTGCGATTACTGAAAATTTCCAAAGGAGTTATAAGGAGTTCTGGTTAATGGATAGTGGCATTGGTTTTGAACCGTAGCGATAATTAAGTTTTAAAGCAGTCCCTTGACGTTGGTTTTTTTTAAGCAGTATGCCTTTTACAATTTGCTTGTTAATCTTAGCACGATAAGCGGTGCCAATTAGAATATCTAGGCTTGAAGAACCGCTAAAGCTATTGCTAATCAGTTGATTATTATTATCTTCAACCACTATACCAAACATAACATTTTTAAAAGTATTATTAATAACCTGATTGTTTTTTGCATAATCATAATAATATTTACGATTACCAAATAAACCGTTTTCTTTATACATTAAAGGGTCACCGCATTTAAAATGTGATAACTCCTTACTTTGCCTTGAGGCTAACCACACTCCATAACGTTCATTAATAAAACGATTGTTTTTTATTTTATTGTAGTTACTATATTGAAAACGTGGTAATTGATTCGGCTCTTGATGTTTTTCAAAACAGTTTTTATAAAGGAAAATAGCACCTTTTCCATTATTTTCAAAGGTATTACCTATAAAGCTATTATAAGCGGAGGAATCAACTGCAATCGCTTCTCGTTCTGCTGTTGGTAATTTAGGTGTTCTAATGCGTTTTTTATTTTTATAACTACTATAACCATTTTTATAAAAATAAGAATTCTTAATTAAATTATATTGTGTGCCAGAATCAAGGTAAATAGCTGAATTTCCTGAGAATTTAATCTTACTCTTGATAAGATGAATATGATGAGCATAGCGTTGCACATATAATCCGTGTTTATGACTATTTTCAATAAGCGTATTGGAAATAATAATATTATGCGGTGAATTTGCACGTAATTGAGATTCTATTAAATTCACTTTCTTTTTTTGTCGCAACATTTGATGCTGTTGTTTAGAAATTCGAGTGCGAATAACAATACCATCGAGATAATTTTTAATATGACAGTTTTTAATTTTTACACCTGATTTCCAGACTGAAAAAGCCCAACTTCTAGGTGCAGAAGATTCACTATATGCGACAAATAATGCATTCGGTTGTTGTTGTTTTAAACCATTTAAACTTGCCCCTTGGCAATCAAAAATAATATTTTCTTTTTCAATTGAAAAACTCACTTGTTGATAGGAGCAAGTAGCATCAAGCCTTGTATTTTTTGTTATTTTAACGGTATGCCCTGATTTCCAATCAGGACATTTTTCTATTTGAGCGCGCTTTTTTATAATGGCAGATGCTGAATCTGCGGGGCTATTTTTAGACTCTACGCTATTACAAGCACTAATCAAAAACAGTAGTACAGTAAAAAACATCCCTATAATAAAACGAGTTTTCATCATTGTTGTGTTCTCTGAAAGTTTCGTGGGAAAGGCTTAGGAAATTCATTACTTGAAACTTCCTTATTTCTTATTTTTACGAAAATTATGGATGAGCCTCAATCACTATTTTTCTTCATTGGATTAAACTATTTTTAAGCTCTCAAGGGACAATAAGGTTTCCTCTCCTTTTTTTCCTAATTGTACTGAGAGACGTTTAATTGAAATATTGCTATTAATTTTTAAAATAGTACGTTTTTGATGTAAGCGTTTACATAAATGCGCTAAAAATTTATCATCTTCAAGTAATTTATCCAAATCAGCTTGCAGAGATTCATCCTTCCAACTGCAAATAAAAATTTTATCAATAATACCTTTAACATCATCTTCTAAATAAGCAAAAACACGAAAATTTAGTCGACTTTGAATTTTCTTGATACGTTGAATTTTTTCAAATTGCCGCAGAGCCTCTTGTTCTTCTTTGTCTTTTAGATGCTTGCGCATAAGATCTTTTGCCATTATTTGAGCATCATTAGAAATTCTCCATGCTTTATTTTCGTGATAGTCAATAGGTAAAACGGTAACAATATGCCCTGTCTTGCAATCTTGCACTGCAACAAAACACATTTTATTCAATGGACTATAAAAGACTTTATGATAACGGTTAGAGCTTCCATCTCCCCCTGTCGTTACGACTAAATCACTATCAAGAATTTCACACAATGTTTCCGCAGGCATCAATAGACGCTCTTCTATTTTTTCATGTGCATGATAAGTTAAGACAGCTTTCTTCATAGAGAGAGGAAAATAATTAGCGTAGATTTAGAAAGGTATTGGAAGTATTTGAACTCCTTAGGAATTCCTATTTTTCAAATAATCCAGAAAGAATCTTTATAAGCATACTTCTTTTTTTTATAAAGTGAAGAAAAATTAAATAAGATTATTTTTTAGTATAAAATATCATCTCCTCCAAGGGGAGTCACAAGAAGGATTAAGATTGATATCTTTTAATGCTTGAAAAATGGCTTTATTCGCATCAGGAAAGGAATAATTTTGTATCGTATCCTGATCAATCCAGCGAATAGCTTGTCCTTCCTTTCCATAGGCTTCACCTTTCCAGTCTTTGACGCTGTAGACATCCAAAAAAACAGAAAGCTCTTTATAATGATGCTGTATTTGCACTAATGCTTTTGCACTGAGGATCTGAATCCCTAGTTCTTCATCAAGTTCTCGTCTTAAGGCCTGTTGTGCCGATTCGTTTTGCTCTACTTTACCCCCTGGAAATTCCCATTTCCCCGCTTGATGTTTTCCCTTTGCCCGTTGTGCAATTAGAATTTGATTGTTTTTATTATAAAGAACAGCGACAACAATATGTAACATCTTTTACCTTTTGAATTTTAGTTCCTTAATTCTTTTTTAAAATAAGAAAGCGGTACAAAATCAGCAACACAACGCATGACAGGAATCCACTCGGCAAGGTGTTTCGCGGTAAAAAGTCGCCCTTGGTGTTCATTTTCAAACACCCCATCGTGTAATAATACGGTTCCATTTCGACCTGAACACATTTGCTCCATTACATTATCAAGAATTTTTGTTCCATGTTGATTTTTTTCATTCCAATCAAAGCCTGACATTTCCCAGCCAATATGAGCAAAACCATTTTGCTTTAATGCTTTCATTACTTGTGGTTGCTTTTTTTGATTAAACCAGCCATCTCCATAAGGGAGACGAAAGGGGGCAGGGTTAGTGGTAAAAAAAGGTTGTAAAATTTGTTTTGAACGCCTAATAGTTGCTTGCAAGGCAGCGGGAGATAGTTTGGAATGATGATAATGTTGATGACTATGGGAGCCAATTAAATGCCCTTCACGTTTAATCCGTTTTAATGTTTGGCGACGTTGTTGGCAAAGTTTTAATGACTTACAACTAGACTGATTTTTTCCTTGTTTACATTGCTGTCGATACGGTTGGCAATCGACTTTATTGGATAAGATAAAAAAAGTAGCTGGAATATGCTCCCGTTTTAAAGTATCCAAAATTTGCGGAGTGACGCTCCCTACCCCATCATCAAAACTTAAATGAAGCTTAAAACGCTTATCCTCAGGACAGTTGTATTTAGTGCGGTAATAATGGCAATCCTTTGCAAAGGCTGATGAAATCAAAAACACACTGCTTAATAGGAAGACTGTTATAAGTCTAAAAAAAAATGAAAACATCTGGAAACCTTTGGTTATTTTATGGATTTGAGAGTAGCTGATTTAAGGAATTAACTACGATATTCTGCATTAATCCTAACATATTCATGCGATAAATCGGATGTCCAAATACGTGCATGACTATCCCCCGCATTTAATGCCACTCGAATCGTAATCTCTTCTTTATTCATTTCTATTTGGCCTTGTTCTTCAGAGTAACTTGCTAATGGTTCACCTTCTTCTAATAATTGGGTCTCTCCTAACCAAAGGGAAATTTTATTCACCTCCAACGCTTCCACTTGACTACGTCCAATCGCCATAAGCAATCGTCCCCAATTAGGATCACTGGCAAATAATGCAGTTTTAACCAAAGGTGAACGCGCAATGGTATAGGCTATTTCACGCGCATAGGCTTTATCAGGTGCTGATTCAACCTCTATGGTAACAAATTTTGTTGCCCCTTCTGCATCACGCACAATGGCTTGTGCTAATTGCTGACAAACCGCATTAATGGCTCGTTGGAATATTTCACGATTATCACTCGTAATTTCAATATCCGCTTGGGCAGATGCGATTAAGATTAAAGAGTCATTGGTTGAAGTATCGCTATCTATGGTGATTGAATTAAAGGAATCGGTCACCGCTTCATTTAATATTTGTTGCAATAAACCTGCTTCAACTTTGGCATCGCAGCC
>JALVEA010000044.1 GCA_027008665.1 Thiotrichaceae bacterium
ACACTTGCACCGTGTTGCGTTACACCGTCTTTTAGTGCGCGTTTATGTGTATTTAAGCCACGATATAAGGGAAGTAAGGATGGATGAATATTGATTAATTTACCACTATAGTTCATTACAAAATCAGCGGTTAAAATACGCATAAACCCTGCGAGAACAATAATATCAGGGTGATATTGATCAATCACTTCCATTAATGATTGATCGAATAGTTCGCGTGTTGCATAGTGAGTATGATCAATAATATGGGTCTCAATACCTGCTGAGCTAGCTCTTTTTAGCCCATAGGCATTCGCCTTATTACTGATAACAGCGCTGATTGTTGCTTTGATATTATCCGTATTAATTGCATCAATAATAGCTTGTAAATTAGAACCATTACCTGAAATTAGAACAACAATGTGTTTATTAGACATACTCTACATGCGCTTCTTCACTATCGGGATCTGATGCAGTGATATTGCCAATAACCCAACTGCTCATTCCTTGTAAGCGAATGGTGTTGATTATTTCTTCAGCTTCTTCTTCATTTACAGCAAGAACCATTCCAATACCACAATTAAAGGTTCGTAGCATTTCTGCTTCTTCAATATTGCCTTGTTGTTGTAGCCAATTGAATATTTCAGGTCTCTCCCAAGCACTTAGATCAATGATTGCTTTGCTTTTAACAGGGAGAACACGGGGTAAATTCTCTGTTAAACCACCACCTGTAATATGAGCAATAGCATGAATATCAAACCGTTTGAGTAGTTGCAATATAGGTTTAACATAAATATTGGTAGGTTTTAAAAGTGCCTCACCTAATGATATTTCATGCTCATCTTCTCCAATGGTATCTTTTAAAGATGCTTTACTAATTTCTAGTACCTTGCGTATTAAAGAGTAGCCATTTGAATGTGGGCCTGATGACTCCATGCCGATTAGAACATCACCGTATTGTATATTGCTTTGTTCCAGTATTTTATCTCGTTCGACCACGCCAACAGAAAAACCCGCTAGGTCAAAATCATTGTTTGGGTACATACCTGGCATTTCAGCGGTTTCGCCTCCAATTAAAGAAGCACCTGCCTGTTCGCAACCGTCGGCAATTCCTTTGATTACATCCTCTGCTATATCATTGTCTAGTTTACCTGTTGCATAATAATCAAGAAAAAATAAGGGTTCAGCCCCCATGACGATAATATCGTTGACGCACATAGCAACAAGATCAATACCAATGCTATCGTATTGTTTTGCTTCAATTGCTAATTTTAGTTTTGTGCCAACCCCATCCGTTCCAGAAACTAAAACAGGATTATCATATTTTGTGGGTATTGACATTAATGCGCCAAAACCACCGATATTTCCAAGTACTTCAGGGCGTTTCGTGCGTAAAGCATAAGGTTTTATGCGGTCAATTAAGGCATTACCAGTATCAATATTGACACCAGAGTCTCGATAGGTCAAAGAGGTCTTGTTTTGGTCAGACATATGGGGAGGAAACCTGTAGGTAAAAATGGAAGTTCAATTCTAGCATATTCTTAGAAATTCGCTAATATTACCTCAGTAAGTTGTGAGGAAATTATTAATCATCAAAACATATAAAAAAGATAATTATGGATCAAGCTCAGCAAATATTAAGTAATATTTTTGGCTACAATGAATTCCGCTATCATCAAGCCGATATTATCAATACCCTCATCAATGGAAATGATGCTTTTGTGTTAATGCCAACTGGAGGAGGAAAATCGTTATGCTATCAAATTCCTGCCTTGGTTCGTGACGGTGTTGGTATTATTGTCTCCCCTCTGATTGCCTTGATGCAAGATCAGGTTAATGCATTAAGGCAGTTAGGGCTTAGGGCGGCTTTTTTAAATTCAACCCAATCTTATCAAGAGGCAGACTATGTCAAAAATGCATTATTAAATAATCAACTCGATTTTCTCTATGTTGCGCCTGAGCGTTTATTAATGCCAGCAACACTTAGTTTATTAAGTGGTGCTTATATCTCCTTGATTGCCATTGATGAAGCGCATTGTGTATCGCAATGGGGGCATGATTTTCGTCCTGAATATCAACAACTTTCTGTTTTACCTGAGCGTTTTCCTAATATTCCACGTATTGCACTCACTGCAACCGCAGATTCAAGAACTCGTGCTGAAATTATTCAGCAATTAGCATTATTTCGAGCGCAAACCTATGTCAGTAGTTTTGATCGCCCCAATATCCGCTATATTATTTCGCAAGCTAGCAATGTGCGTAATGGACTTTGGAATTTTATCCAGCAAAATCATCCGCAAGATGCCGGGATTGTCTATTGTTTGTCCCGAAAAAAAGTGGAAGATGTGGCGGCCTATTTAAGCGCTAAAGGACGTACTGCTTTACCCTATCATGCAAAAATTCCAGCGGCTATTCGACAGCAAAATCAAGAACGTTTTTTACGTGAAGAAGGCATTATTATTGTAGCAACCATTGCTTTTGGAATGGGGATTGATAAACCCAATGTGCGTTTTGTTGCACACATTAATTTACCTAAAAATATCGAAGCCTATTACCAAGAAACAGGCAGGGCAGGGCGTGATGGTGAAGCGGCTAATGCATGGATGAGCTATGGCTTACAGGATTTAGTAACACTTAGCAAAATGCTAGAAAAAGGTGAGGGTAGTCCTGAATATAAACGCATTATAAAAAATAAATTAGATGCAATGCTGGGGCTTTGTGAGTCAACCCTCTGTCGTCGTCAAACGATTTTGAAATATTTTGATGAAACCATGAATGAGCCTTGTGGTAACTGTGATAATTGTTTAAATCCACCTGAGACATGGGATGCCTCTGTAGAAGCACAAAAAGCTCTATCGGCGGTTTATCGAACAGGTCAGCGTTTTGGTGCAGCTTATGTGATTGATGTTTTAGTTGGAAAAGTGGATGATCGTATTCGTCGTAATCAACATGATCAGCTCGCGGTATGGGGAATGGGAGATAATCTAAAACAGGTTCAATGGCGTAGTTTTTTCAGACAACTGATAGCACAGGGCTATTTAGGCATTGATAACGAACGCTTTGGCGCATTAGTCTTAACAGAAAAAGCACGTCCTGTACTACGTGGTGAAGAAAAAATTCGTGCCAGAAAATACTCCTATAAAGACAGTAATAGTAAATTTCAAAGGAATAAAGAGACCAATCTAAGAACCGTTGATCAGATTTTATATGAAGCATTAAAAGCCAAAAGACTCGATATAGCACAACAACAAGATGTCCCTGCCTATATTATCTTTTCGGATAAAACCTTAATAGAAATGGCCCGCAAAAGACCGCAGTCAGAAAATGCTTTTCTTGCTATTAGTGGTGTTGGAGAAAATAAATTAGAGCAATACGGTAAAGCATTTTTAGAGATTATAAAAGAGCATCCATTACCCGAACTACTTAATAATAATTTTAACGATAGCGTCAATATAACTCTAGAACTGTACCAAAAAGGTATGAAATTAGAACAAATCGCTAAGCAACGTGGTCTTGTTATTTCAACAATACAATCACATTTAGCACAAGCCATTGAAGCGGGAATGTTAAAGGCAAAAGATGTATTGGATCTATCTAATGATGAGATTGCATTGATTGAGAATATGGCAGAGTCACTCAATATCGTTGAAGAACAAGCATTAAAACCACTTTATATGGCCTTAGAAGAAAAATGGGAGTATGGAATTTTGCGATGTGTTGTCGCTGGAATGTGAATGACTTATATACACCATTCGATAGAGTAAGTATTAAAAATGAGAATGAAAATGAAAATAAGATTAGCAAAGCAGGATGATCTCGAAGGAATGGTCGAGATTTATAATCAAGCGATTAGAGCGGGAAAGTGTACCGCTGATACCGTTCCTTTTTCTGTCAATGAAAGACAAGGCTGGTTTGAAAGCCATAGCGCAGAAAAATTTCCTTTATTTGTAGCAAAAGAGAAGGGTGAGTTACTAGGTTATCTAACCCTAAGCCCCTATCGCGAAAACCGTAAAGCGGTGCAACATACTGCAGAAGTTAGCTATTATATTCATTACGCTCATCATCGCAAAGGCGTTGCATCACATTTAATGCATCATGCAATTACAGCTTGCCCTTCTCTAAAAATTAACAATTTAATTGCTATTTTGGTGGGATGTAATCAAGCAAGTATTCAATTTTTAGAGAAAAATGGTTTTAAGCAATGGGGCTGTTTTCCTAATATTGTTGAGTTTGGTGAAGATAAAATAGACCATCTTTATTATGGGCTATGTCTCAACTAAAAGAGCCTATTTGATTGTTTTATAAGCGCAAAATAGTCAGAAAAAATGATAAAAATAGAAAATTTATTATATATATGTATTTTTTACTTGTAACCATTGATCTATAAATATAGTATGCACGCCTGTTACGAAAGTAGCGAAATACAAGCGGTATCTATTAAGTTTGCTACTCTAAATTTTAGTTGACTTAATAACTCTAAATAGAGAGAATACGTCGCCTAAATGCGCTGGTAGCTCAGTTGGATAGAGTATCTGGCTACGAACCAGAGGGTCGGGGGTTCGAATCCTCCCCAGCGCGCCATAACATAGTTCACCTTCGTGAACGTCCTAAGACCTGCAACCTAGCAGGTTTTTTTTCGCTTAGGAAGTTTCAAGTAATGATTATACCCATATTGCGCTGATTTTTTGTTTCTGATTGGAGTATCTCAAGAGGCGCATAGTTGTTCTACGCAACGATTGAGATGATTCAAGCAGGGACAAAAGGGCAAGTAAGATTGGTATAATCATTGCTTGGAACTTCCTTATACCGTTTGTAGCAGTTCGCCATACTAAATTAAGAACAATTCTTAAGGATATGTTGCGTAATGATCCCGCTAAAGGCATCGGTAAACCTGAAAAATTAAAATATGATTTAGCAGGCTACTGGTCTAGACGATTGACTCAATATCATAGAGTAGTTTACCACTTTGATAATGATGCGCTTTACATTACAGCCATTGGTGGACATTACAACTGAGTAGGTCGTAAGGTGTCAATTATTAATAGAAGCTACCTTAATGGTCTAAAAAATCATGAATCTAAAAAAAATACTGACTGATAATAATCAACAACTCCTGCAAGAGTTTAATAATAATGCGGATATCAATCTATTGCTCAATCAACGCAGTGATTTGATCGATTCTGTGCTGATCCAACTATGGGGTGAACATTTAACACAAAATACATTTGCTTCATTGATCGCTGTAGGTGGTTATGGTCGTCGTGAAATGCA
>JALVEA010000045.1 GCA_027008665.1 Thiotrichaceae bacterium
TGATTACTATTAGTTCTTTTTCTTATAAAGAAAATTTTGCTAGTTTCATCTTAACATACCCCATAGAAGGAATACGGGCTAAATTTTCTTTTGAAATAAATGATGATAAGTCTATTAAAAAAACTAGTGTGAGTCTATTTGAGGAATAAACCTAACACAATACCCGAAAAATAAGCCAAGTAGGGTGCATTTTATGCCCCCTATATATGACAAAATGATAATACTCAAGCTGGATGAGTTTTGTAATCCCGTCCACAAGTTTTACCTAAACATAAAAAAGCCCCACTATTTTGTGGGGCTTTTAAGACAACGGGGGGATATCCCCCATTGAGCTAGGTTTTTAGAGATTTAAAGAATATAAGCTCTTTCATCATGTTCGGCGGTGTCAAGTCCTTCTACTTCTACTTCTTCGCTAACACGTAGTCCAATTGCGATTTTAATCACAAATAGAATAATAAGTGTCATAACGGATGTGTAGAGGATGGTTGCACCAATGCCGATGGCTTGAACCATGACTTGTCCGCTGATGCTGTCGATGCCATCGCCAAATCCTGATCCCCCTAAGCTTGTGGCTGCAAAAACGCCTGTTAGTAATGCGCCAACGATTCCGCCAATACCGTGTAGACCGAAGGCATCTAATGGGTCGTCATATCCGAAGACGTTCTTTAGTTTTGCAACACTAAAGTAGCAAAGTATACCTGCGAGTCCACCAAGTGCTAATGCACCCATTGGGCCAACTGCGCCTGCCGCTGGTGTGATTGCGATTAGACCTGCGATAGCACCAGATGCAATGCCAAGTCCGCTTGGTTTTCCGTGAACCATCCATTCTGTGAACATCCATGTTAATGCGGCAGCGGCGGCGGCGATTTGAGTGACTGCCATTGCCATTCCTGCGACATTGTCGGCGGCTAATTCACTGCCTGCATTGAAACCAAACCAGCCAACCCAAAGCATGGATGCGCCAATAATGGTATAGGTTAAATTATGTGGAGGCATGGCTGCTTTGCCATAGCCTTTGCGTTTGCCGAGCATAATCGCAACCATAAGACCTGCAATACCTGCATTGATATGAACAACGGTACCACCAGCGAAGTCAAGAATGCCTTTTCCGCCTAACCATCCGCCATCGCCCCATACCCAATGTGTAATGGGTGCATAAACAACGATTAACCAGATAATAGTGAAGACAATCATGGCTGAGAATTTCATTCTTTCAGCAAATGCACCTACAATAAGAGCGGGTGTGATAATGGCAAATGTCATTTGAAATACCATAAAGACGGTTTCAGGAATAGTGCCACTTAATGAGTCAACGTTTACGCCATTAAGGAACATTTTATCCAGACCACCCCAATAAGCGCCTTCGCCACCGAATGCGATACTGTAGCCAATGACAACCCAAACAATGGTTGCTAAAGCGGTAATAGCAAAGATTTGTACAAAGGTGGATAGTGCATTTTTACTACGCACCATGCCGCTGTAGAACATGGAAAGACCAGGAATGGTCATAAATAAAACAAGTACGGTAGCAACGAGCATCCAAGCGGTATCGCCTGATGATAAAACGGGCGCATCTTCTGCAAATGCAAGTGATGGCATGAGTAAACTCATGCTGAGTAAACCAATGAGTGATTTTAAATTCATTTTAAATTTCCCCTTTAAAGTGGCTCTGGTTAAAGTGCATCTGGGCCAGTTTCGCCCGTGCGAATACGAATAGTCTGCTCAATGGCTGAGACAAAAATCTTGCCATCACCAATTTTACCTGTATTAGCAGCTTTGGTGATTGCCTCTATAACCTGATCAACTTGTGCTTTAGCAACTGCAGCTTCAATTTTTATTTTAGGCAAAAAATCAACAACATATTCTGCTCCACGGTATAATTCGGTATGCCCTTTTTGACGACCAAAACCTTTAACTTCTGTGACAGTAATACCCGCGATACCCACTTCTGAAAGTGCTTCGCGGACATCATCGAGCTTAAAGGGTTTGATAATTGCAGTGACTAATTTCATAATGCCAGCTCCATTCTTTATGTATAAATTAAGAAAAATGATTGTGTACTATAATTGTTTATGCATATAGTATGCCAACTTTCTGGTCTTTTTTTGATCAAGCCTTAAATTCCTGCTTTGCTATTCATTCTCCGTTAATAATTGCAGATAATTTTAAATGGATTATTATAAAAATAATTTATTTATGCGTCAATAAAGTGCTTATTGGGTTTTGTTGCACTAAAATAGTGCGCTTGATAATCGCTCTCCTAAGAGCCTTTACAGTATCTTGATACACCGAGTATTGGCTCAATAATTATCAAAAATGCGTCTATCACTCTTTAATATAATCTCTTTTTTGAACAATACTTTCGCTAAATCTAAATTGGAGGGTTGATTAAGTGTAGAGCATCCACCACAACAGTTTGATTTTGATGGATGCGTTATCGTTTATCTATCCTAGAAATTAGGATTGACGAAGGTATTATGAAATTTCCTAAATTATTGAGCTATTGGCTTAATAATTGCATGGATTGATTGAATGAAGGATAAAAATACCAAAATTAATTTTAATATACCTGAGGCTCTGAGTATTGCTATTGTGGTGTTAGATACTTCGTTGTGTATTGCTTATATGAATGCATCGGCTGAGGTTTTGTTTGCACAGAGTTATCAACGAGTAGGCGGAAAACCGTACTATCATTTATTTCATATGGATTTAGCGGCTAATTATTTTAATCATGCCTTAAAATACACTGATTCACAGACCTTACGTGAATGTGTGTTAGATATGCCACATGAAAAGGTGATTGTTGATTGTATTGCTAGCCCTTATCAACCTGATGGTAAGCTTGAGGGTATTGTGATTGAGTTGCTTCGTGTTGATCGTAAATTACGAATATCGAGAGAAAATCAGCTTTGGAAGGAGCAAGAAGCAACGCAAACATTGGTGCGTGGTTTAGCGCATGAGATTAAAAATCCACTCGGTGGTTTATGTGGAGCAGCACAGTTATTAGAAAGTGAGTTAACGGATAATAGTTTGAAGGAATACACCCGTATTATTATTGCTGAAGCAGATCGTTTGAAACTTTTAGTGGATCGTATGCTGGGTTCTCCTCGTCGCCAAACGATAGAGTCTATTAATATTCATGAGATATTGGAGCATGTGCGTAAGTTGGTCAATCCTGACTTACCTGAAGGGGTGAAGTTACAGTTTGATTATGATCCTAGTATTCCTGAGTTACAGGCGGATAGGGATCAACTAATCCAAATTGTATTGAATATCACAGGCAATGCGATTAAAGCGGTGACTAAAAATGGTTTAATTTTATTTAAGACACGGGTATTGCGCCAACTGACCTTAAACCACATCGCTTACCCTTTGGTTATGCGCTTGGAAATTATTGATAACGGGGCGGGAATAAGCGAAGAATTACAAGATAAAGTATTTTTTCCAATGGTTAGCGGTTCAGCGGAAGGAAGTGGTTTAGGTTTATCGATTGCTCAATCACTGGCAAATAAAAATAAAGGATTAATTGAGTTTGAGTCTCGGCAGGGCTATACACGCTTCGTATTATTACTGCCAATTGTAAAGGAAAAGAAAAATGTCACAAACTGAAACAGTGTGGGTCGTTGACGACGAGCAATCAATACGTTGGGTTTTAGAACGTGCTTTAAGTAAGGCGAAGATGAAAGTCACTAGTTTTGATTCAGCTAGTAAGTTATTAAAAGCATTGGAATTAAATTCGCCAGAGGCGATTATTTCTGATATTCGTATGCCTGATATGGATGGTTTTGAGTTACTAAAGCGGGTACAACGGATGCATCCCTATCTTCCTGTGATTATTATGACTGCTCATTCTGATATGGATAGCGCGGTTTCTGCTTATGAAAAAGGTGCCTTTGAATATTTGCCAAAGCCTTTTGATATTAATGATGTAGTTGCATTGGCACATCGTGCCTGTGAGCAATATCGTTGCTCTCAAAATAAGCCAAAGATTGTTGTTGATGAACCTTTAGTGCGCTTAGAATCACCAGAAATCATTGGAAAGTCACCTGCAATGCAAGATGTTTTTCGAGCCATTGCGCGTTTAAGTAAGTCCAGTATTTCTGTGTTAGTAACAGGAGAGTCGGGCACGGGGAAGGAACTAGTTGCTAAAGCGTTACATACTCATAGCCCTCGTGTTGATGCACCTTATATTGAAATTAATACCGCCGCTATTCCTAAAGATTTATTAGAATCTGAATTATTTGGACATGAAAAAGGAGCGTTTACAGGGGCTTATGCACTGCGTAAAGGACGTTTTGAACAGGCTAATAAAGGAACTTTATTTTTAGATGAAATTGGCGATATGTCAGCAGAATTGCAGACGCGCTTATTACGTGTTTTATCAGAAGGAAAATTTTACCGTGTTGGGGGGCATTTACCTGTAGAGGTCGATGTGCGCGTTATTGCGGCTACGCATCAAGACTTAGAAAAACGAGTTGAGGAAGGATTATTCCGTGAAGATTTATTTCATCGTTTAAATGTAATTCGTATAAAAATTCCTCCTTTGCGAGAGAGAGGAGAAGATATTGTCCTGTTATTTCAACAATTTTTAAAAAATGCAGCTAAAGAATTACAGGTAGAATTAAAAACAGCGAATCAAGAAGTAACCGATTATTTGAAAACTTTACCATGGAAGGGCAATGTCCGCCAATTAGATAATATCAGTCGCTGGTTAATGGTAATGGCAACGGGGCATGAAATTACCTTAGATGACTTGCCCACCGATTTAAAAACAGGAGCAACGCTTACTGAGACCCAAGCGAATTGGGAAGGTGAATTAAAACGCCATATTGTGCAATGTCTTGACCGCGGTGAAATGCGAATTTTAGATCAATTAATTCCTTCATTTGAAAGGGTTGCATTAAAAGCTGCTTTAGAAAAAACAGCAGGAAGAAAAAAAGAAGCGGCTGATTTGCTCGGCTGGGGGCGTAATACCTTAACCCGTAAAATAAAAGAATTGGGCTTGTCTTAAGGAAACTCTAAGCAATGATTCTACTAATCTTAACTTACAAACGCCCTCAGTGATTTTCTATGAAAAAACAGCTAACAATAAGCATCGGACAAAGCTCTTGTGCAGGTGAAAAGGCAGAAAATGAAGATTTTTACGGGATAAAAATACCCGATGCTACACAGTTAGAGAACAAGGGTATTT